>JASHVC010000654.1 GCA_030039655.1 Xanthobacteraceae bacterium
TTCACGATCGAGCACGAGACCCGCAGCCAGACCAATCCGATGTACGGCCGGCCGCTTATCAACCGCAACCCGGCTGCCACCAACATGGATTACAAGCCCGGCCACGACGCGATGTCCTGGGCGCTGGCGTGACGGAAGGCCCGCATTCCATCCGGTGTCATGCCCCGCGAAGGCGGGGCATCCAGTAATCGCAAATGTCAGAGACGCGACTCACGGGGTCGATGATTACTGGATCATCCGCCTTCGCGGATGATGACAAGCAGAGCGTGCGGCGAAGCACATGACCTCGCGTCGTGCTCTCGTCGTCGGCGGCTCGCTCGGCGGGCTGATGGCGGCGCATCTGCTGCGCAGCATCGGATGGGACGCGGTCGTTTTCGAGCGCAATGAAGAGGAGTTGGCGAGCCGCGGCGTCGGGCTCGGCACGCACCCGCAACTCATCGCCGTGCTCAAGCGCGCCGGTGTCGACTTCGACGAGTCCATGGGCATCACGCCGCCGCGGGCCGTGTGCCTCGACGGGGCCGGCAGGATCGTCATCGAACAGCCTATGGGGCGCACGCTGAGCGGCTGGTCACGGCTGTACCAGGCCCTGCTGGACGGTCTGCCGCCACGAACTTATCGGCTCGGCAAAAGGCTGACGCATGTGGCGCAAGACGATGAGAGCGTCACCGCCTATTTCGCCGACGGCACCAGCGAGCGCGGCGATTTACTGGTGGGCGCGGACGGAGTCCGCTCCACCGTGCGCGCGCAATTCCTACCAGACGTCCAGCCTGTCTACGCCGGCTATGTGGCCTGGCGCGCTGTCCTCGACGAAGCCAATGTGCCGCCGGACCTGTGGCGCGAGATGGTCGAACTCTATGCGTTCTGTCTGCCGGAGGGCGAACAGCTCATCAGCTACGCGGTGCCGGGGCGAGACAACGACACGGCGGTCGGACGCCGTGGCTACAACATCGTCTGGTACCGGCCGGTCGACCTTGAGACGCTCGCCGACATCTGCACCGACGCCAAGGGCAACCACCACGCCGCCGGCATTCCGCCGCCCCTGATCCGGCCCGACGTGATCGCTCGCGTCAAAGCCGACGCCAAGGCAATCATCGCGCCCCAAGTCGCCGAGATCTTCGCGCGCACGACGCCGTTCTTCCAACCGATCTACGACCTCGCCTCGCCGCGCCTCGTGTTTGCACGGGTCGCTCTTGCCGGAGACGCGGCTTTCGTCGCACGCCCCCACGCGGGTGCCGGCACCACCAAGGCGGCGCTCGATGCCGCCTGCCTCGCCGACAGCATTCGCGACGCCGGCGATGATCTTCGCTCCGGGCTCGCTGCCTACGAGCGCTCGCAGCAGCCCTTCGGCGACGCCCTTGTGGAGCTAAACCGCGAGGAAGGCGCCTACCTGAGCGCGCAGCTCAAGCCGAAAGCGCAACGGACCGCAGGCGAATTGCACCGCGATATCGGCGCCGTTTTGCACGCCCATACCAATCGCAGCGATCAGGTCGGCGATATTGTTGCAGCCCACGGCCTTGACGTTCACGTCAACTCGCCGCTTTAAAGGACGCGAGGAGCGGGCGTATGAAATTCGGAGTGCAATTCTTTCCCAACTTTCGGCCCACTGACAAAAGCGCGGAGGATTACTTCGCGCAGAGTCTCGATATCGCCGAGGAGGCCGACGAGCTCGGCTACACGCACGCGCGTTCCGTCGAGCATTATTTCGAGCGGTACGGCGGCTACAGCCCGAACCCGATCCTGTTTCTCGCCGCGGCGGCGCAGCGCACGAAGAAAATGCGACTGCTGACCGGCGCGGTCGTGCCGGCGTTCAACAATCCGCTGAAGCTTGCCGGCGAAATCGCCATGCTTGACGCCATCTCTCATGGCCGGTTCGACGTTGGCTTTGCACGGGCGTTCCTGCCGCATGAATTCCGCCGCTTTCGCATCTCGCCCGATGAATCGGTGGCGCGATTTCGCGAAGGCCTGGAGCAGATCGAGCTACTGCTGACCCAGGAGAACGTCAGCCATCACGGCAAGTTTCACTCCTTCGACAACGTCACCTCATTGCCGCGCCCCACGCAAAAGCCGCGCCCGAAGTTCTACATCGCCTCCACGCGCACCGCGGACTCGTTCGAATTCGCCGGCCGCGCCGGCCATGCGCTGATGTCGATACCGGTCGGACCGCTGAAGGATCTGCTGCCGATCTACCGCAAAGCTTGGCGCGACGCCGGCCATCCGGGCGACGGCGAAGTCATGGTCGCGTTCCACATGTTCTGTCATGAGGACGCTAAAAAGGCCCGCGAGATTCCGCGCCCGCAGTTCGAAGACTATTTCATCGCGTTGTTCGAGTCCGCGGGCGAGTGGACCAAAGGTACCGCGTCAAAAGACTATAAGGGCTACGACGAGTCGATTAGCCGGATGAAGAATTTCACCTTGGAGAACCAGATCGACGCGCGCGGCGCATTCGTCGGCACACCGGATGAGATCAAAGCGATCATCCGCAGTTTCGAGGAAAAGATCGGCAAATTCGAACACGCTTCGCTGCAGATCAACTTCGGCACGCTCGACTTTGCCGAAGCGCAAAAATCGATGCGCCTGTTCGCCAAGGAAGTGATGCCGGCGTTCGCATAAACGCGGAAGACAAAATGGCTGGACCGTTATCGGGCGTCCGCATTCTCGACCTCACATCGGTCGTCGCCGGTCCGCTGGCCACGCAGATGCTCGGCGACATGGGCGCCGATGTGATCAAGATCGAGGCGCCGGAGGGCGATCCTCCTCGGCACACGGGCCCCACGCGATCTCCCAACATGGCGGCGCTGTTCATGGGGCTGAACCGCGGCAAGCGCTCGCTCGTTCTCGATCTCAAGATCGATGCCGCCAAGGATGCGCTCTGGCGGCTGATCGCCACCGCTGATGTCCTCGTCCACTCCATGCGACCGCAGAAAATCGAGAAGCTCGGCTTCGGACACAAAGCGGTGTGCGCAAAAAATACGCGCCTCGTCTACGCCGCACTGCACGGATATCGCGACGGCGGCCCATACAGCGGTCAGCCGGCCTACGATGACGTGATCCAAGGCCAGTCCGGCATTGCCGCCTTGATGGCGCAGATCGCGGGCGAGCCCCGTTACGCGCCGATGATCCTGGCCGACAAAACCTGCGCGCTCTCCATCGCCGGCTCGGTGTCGGCGGCGCTGTTCGCGCGCGAGCGCACCGGTCGCGGGCAGTTTGTTGAAATCCCCATGTTTGAGCAGATGGTGTCCTTCGTGCTGGGCGAGCATTTGTTTGGCCACAACTTCGTGCCGCCGCTCGGGGCGCTCGGCTACACCCGCGTCACGTCTCCCTGGCGGCGCCCGTACAAAACCAAGGACGGCTATCTGTGCATGATGGCCTACACGCAGGCCCATTGGCGAAAATTCTGGACCCTGGTGGGCAAACCGGAAATGATGAGCGATCCGCGCTTCGACAGCATCGCCTCGCGCGCCAAGCATGTCGTCGCGCTCTGCGAACTGGCCGGCCAATGCATTGCCGACAGAACCACGGACGAATGGCTCACCCACCTTCGCGAACTGGAAATCCCGGCCGCGCGCATATCGAGCCTTGGAGACCTGTTCACAGATCCGCAACTGGCCGCGAGCGGCTTCTTCAAGCGCGCGACGCATCCCAGCGAGGGCGAGATTCTCTACACCGACCTGCCGGTGCGCTTCGGCGGCGCGAGTTCGACTTCCAAACACCTGCAGCCGCGGCTCGGCGAGCACAGCTTCGAAGTGTTGCGGGAAGCGGGTTTCAGCGAAAGCGAAATTAACGGACTCGCGGCCTGCGGCGCGACGGTCGACGGCGGCGTCAAGGCGCGTGCGGCGGAGTGAAGTTCCGCTCCCCCCTGGATGCCGGCGCGCCACCGCAACGTCAACCGACGCGGATCATATTGTCGGAGCTGCCGGCCCTAGCGCTTGATATTCTCGTCGGCTTCCTGTCGCGCCATATCCAAAATGAACGTGAGCACCTCAAGATGCTCGTGTCGCGCCATCCGCACAAGTTCCGTTAGCAGCGAGGCGATATAGCGCGTGACCAGGTCGTCCGCCTTGCCGGCACGCTCTTGGTCCTCGCGATGCGGCATTAAGTCGGCAAGGGGCTATGAAAAAGGGTGCCGCCCGGTTACCACCAGTTTGGCCGCAAACCAACGCCCCGCTAGTTGTGGTCGCGTGTATTCCGGGTCCGTGAGCATGGAAGCTTACGCACTGCGAAGCCGCTGGACTAATCAATGAAGCACTCGAGCTGCCGAACCACTAAATAATCCGCTGTCCCGAAATGGACAATTACGACTCCATCACATTCGGCGCGTACAGCTCATCGAGCTTGATGAGCCGCTGGGTCAAACCCTGCTCCAGCGAATATTGCGCGATGGTCTCGATCACCTTGCGATTGGCTTTGATGCCATGGCGCACCAGTGGCGTCTCGGCGTCGCCCGACATCAGGCCGGTGGCGAGGTGGTACTCCACGTGCTGCCGGCGCCGCGCGTTGGCGATGTCGTTGGCGGCGATGAAGGCCTTGAGGATGTTCTGCGCCACCCACGGCTCCTTCTCGTAGACATCACGGCGGATCACGGCCTGATGATTGATCGGAAAGATGCCGGTCTTGCGGTAATAGCGGATGCCTTCGGCGGCCGAATCCGGGAACAGATATTTGAAGTCGGGATGATTGATGAGGTCGGCGCGGCTGCGATCGACCAGATTATTGCCGGAGAGGTAATGCAGCGCGGCGTCAAGTTCTCCGGCCAGCAGCATTGATCCCATGCTTTTGTCAGCTGGAATCTGGTTGACGGTGACTCCGGGCGGCGGCTTGAAGCCAGTGGCGCCGCCGTGGCTCTTGTCCGGCGTGCGTTCCATCCAAAATATGACGTCCTTCGGATGCACGCCGAACTCATGCTGCAGCACGCCGCGCGCCCATAAAGCCGCCGTCTGCTGATATTCGGGCACGCCGACACGTTTGCCCTTGAGGTCCGCGGGCGTTTCGATCTTGGCATCGCGCCGCACCAGGATAAACGTGTGATAGAAGCGCCGCGTGGTGTAGATGGGCACGCCGACAAAGCGCGTGTCGCCCTGCCCGGTCACGATCATGAACGACGAGCACGACATTTCTGAAACCGCGAATTCGGCGAAATGCAGCTGGCGCCAGAACAGTTCGGACGGATGCAGGATGGTCGGGATGAGGTCGATGCCTTCCGGCTTCACCGTGCCGTCGAGGATCGGCCAGGTGCGCGGATTATTGGTGATGCCGATGCTCAGCTGCAGGTTCATGATGCTCCACATTTCCTCATTGTTGCTTCCTCACCACTTCGGCGGACGCTTTTCCAGGAACGCCCGGATGCCCTCTTGCGCGGCCGCCGTCGTCGCTACGTTGCAGAAGTCTTCAACCGCGCTGGCGACGCTGCGCCGATAATCAAGGTCGTTCTGGCGCATGAAGGCAGCCCGCGCCAAGCTCATGACGGCCGGCGACTTAGCGGCGAAATCACCCGCGAGCGCCATGGCGGCGGCGTCGAGTTCGGCATCCGGAACGATTTTGCTGACTAGACCGAGGTCCAAGGCCTCCCGCGCATCAAAACTTCGTCCGCTGAACAGAAGCTCGAAGGCACGATGGCGACCGACGATGCGCGGCAAATGGGCGAAGTGGATCGCCGGCAAAACGCCGATATTGATCTCAGGATAGCCGAACGTGGCGTGCTCTACGGCGAGAATAACGTCGCAGGAAATCGCGATCGTCATTCCGCCGCCGCGCGCGGCGCCGCCGACTGCAGCGATCGACGGTTTGCCGAGATTGTATTGAGCGTCGT
>JASHVC010000655.1 GCA_030039655.1 Xanthobacteraceae bacterium
CTCCGGAGACGAAAACCAGGAGCGCGATCTTGTAGCCAAGCGAGGAGAAGTCGCGGTTCGACAGCGGCCCGATCGTGCCACCGCCTTGGCGGGCCATGACGATGAGAATCGCTATGATCAGGCCCAGAAGGAGAAGCAGCACCAAACGTTGACGCACGGGAGCGATCCTCTACGCGATCCTCGGGACAATACCGGCGCCGGTCATGGCCGTAAGCCGTGCCGGCAGCCGCGCCATGATCGCCGCGCGCTCATTATCGTCAAAGCCGAGCCACCCGGCGATTTCCCCGACCGAGCGCCCGCAGCCCATGCACAGACCGGACGCCTGATGCAGCGCGCAGATGCGATTGCACGGCGTTGTGACGTCGCTCTCGATCGTACTCATAGGGCCCCGACCCGGAGTTGCGACCACCATAGGCGGGCCGAGCGAAAGCCGTCAATGCGCGCCAAAATTTATTAACGGGTACCGGAAAACGCCCTATTGCCAGGGTTTGACGGGTGGTTCGCTTTCGATCCTGGCATTGCCGCCGGCATTGCATAACGCGGCAAACCTGCAGAAATTCCTTGGGCGCTGGCCTTGACGCACAGACATTTTGCCTTGGCATTCCCCCATCCGCTCGCCCTTTGAGCGACCAGTGCGGCCGCGATAAGCTCACGTCTTCAGACGACCTAGAGGGCAATCTAATGAAGCTTTACGAGTACGGCCGCGCGCCAAATCCACGGCGCGTGCGCATTTTCCTGGCTGAGAAGGGCATCAAGGTCCCAAGCGAGCAGGTCGACCTGGGGAAATTGGAGCAGCGCTCGGAGGCTTATGCTGCGATTAATCCAATGCAGCGGGTGCCGGCACTGGTGCTCGACGACGGCACTGCGATTGCCGAGTCTGTTGCGATCTGCCGCTACTTCGAAGGCATGCAGCCCGAGCCCGCGCTGTTCGGACGCAGCGCGGTCGAATCAGCGCTGGTCGAGATGTGGAATCGGCGCGCCGAACTGCATCTGCTCGCGCCGGTGTCGAGTGTCTTTCAGCACTTGCATCCGGCCATGAAGCAGATGGTCAATCCGCAGGTCGTGGAGTGGGGCGAAGCCAATAAACCGCGCGTGTTTGATTTTCTGAAGTTGCTGGACCGGGAACTGAAGGATCGGCCCTACCTGGCGGGGGTCGATTTTTCGGTGGCCGACATCACGGCTCTCGTGGCCGTCGATTTCATGCGCGTGTCCAAGATGACCGTGCCGGATGAACTCACTAATGTGCGGCGCTGGTACGATGCTGTCTCCGCCCGCCCTAGCGCCTCAGCTTAACGACCGGGCGTCGGTCGTGACGGCAAGAGAAAAAGTTCAGCTGCGGCGTAATCCTCATGCAGTCCGGCGCCGAACAATTTGACGTCGTCGTGGTCGGCGGTGGTGCGGCCGGCGTCGGCGCGGCGGTGGGCGCCGCGCGGGCAGGGGCACGAACGCTGCTCATCGAGACCGCCGGCTGTCTTGGGGGCGCCGCCACGCTCAAATCTGTGCAGACCTATTGCGGTCTCTACACAATCAGCGAAAGGCCACAGCCGGCGGTCCTCGGCGTCGCGGCGCAGGTGGTGCGAAAACTGCGGGCCATTGGTGGCGCCGCCGGACCGATGAAATTCCGCGGCGTATTCCTGGTCATCGATAGCGAAGCCGTGAAGCTTGTGTTGGATGGGGCTTGCGCTGAAGCTGGTGTGGAAGTGCTACTGCACGCACACGTCATCGGCGCCGTACGTGACGGCGGCCTTATTCGCAGTGTCACCTATCACGATCACAATGGCGGCCACGAAGTTCTCGGCAAGGCTTTCGTCGACGCTTCGGGGGAGTGCGATCTTGCGTTCTTTGCGGGGGCGTCCACGCGGTACGGCAACCATGGTTTCATCAATCTGGGCACGCTGGGCATCCGCTTCGGCGGCGTCAAGCCGGATGCGGACCTCCGGGCCGAGACGTGGACCGCCGCGATCCGCAAGGCGCGGGCGGGCAGCGCCGTCCCATTGTCGAAGGAGCGATCGCTCGTCGTGCGCGTGCCGCTCTCCAACGATGTGATCGCTTATCTTGCCAGCGAGGTTTACGATGCGCGCGACGCCAAGAGCATCAGCCGGGCCGAGAGCAGCGGCCGCCGTCAGGCCTGGGCTTATCTCGAAATCATCCGCGCTATCAAAGGATGCGAACAAGCCTATCTGGCGGTGACCGGTCCGGCATTTGGCACCCGCGAAAGCCGCCACGTCAATTGCGTGCGACAACTCAGCGAGGCCGATGTTCGTGCCGGAGTGCGCTTCCCGGACTCGATTGCGATTGGCGCCTGGGGTATGGAGTTTCACAGCGCTGACACCATGGACAGTACGTTCGTGCTCCCGGGCCGCAATGGCGTCTACGAGATTCCTCTAGACGCTGTCACCAGCGCTGACACACCCAATTTGTTCGCCGCCGGCCGCGCCGCGGATGGCGACCAGATGGCGGGCGCTTCGCTGCGGGTCATGGGGACCGCCTTCGCCACCGGCCAAGCCTGCGGCGTGGCGGCCGCGCAATATGCGCAAACAGGCGGTGCGGACGCCGGCGAAGTTCAGAAAATATTGCGCGGGCAGGGCGCCCTGATCGATGGCGACGATTTACCCGATCCGGTCGAGTTAGAGCGAGCTTAAGTGCGTAGCCCTATCGGATAAATGTCCCGGCGCGCAGCTCGCCGAACGCTTGCTGTAGTTCGGCCTGTGTGTTCATCACGATCGGCCCGTACCAAGCAACGGGTTCTTTGATCGGCTTACCCGACACCAGAAGGAAGCGAATACCCTGATCGCCGGCCTGCACCGTCACCTCGTCGCCGCTGTCGAACAGCACAAGTGAGCGGTTACCGGTCTGCTCGCGCACGAGGGTCTCATTGGGGCCGTCGGTCTTCTCGGTCAGCACGCCGAATGGCTGCGATGCCGCGCGGAAATTGCCCGAGCCCTCGAACACGTAGGCGAAGGCGTGCCGCTCCAGTTCCACGGGCAGTGTTTTGCGCACGCCTGGCGGCACCCTGATGTCGAGATAGCGTGGGTCAGCGGCGGCGCCTTCGACCGGGCCGCGTTTGCCGAAGAAGTCGCCGCAGACGACGCGTACGCGCGTGCCGTCATCCTCGACGATCTCGGGAATCTCCGCGGCCTTCACGTCCTGATAGCGCGGCGCCGTCATCTTCAAGGACGAGGGGAGATTGGCCCAGAGCTGAAATCCGTGCATGCGGCCTTTAGTATCGCCCTGGGGCATTTCCTGATGAAGGATGCCGCGGCCCGCTGTCATCCATTGCACATCGCCGGCTTCAAGATTGCCGCGATTGCCCAGGCTGTCGCCGTGCTCGACGCTGCCGGCCAGCACATAGGTGATCGTCTCGATGCCGCGATGCGGATGCCAGGGAAAGCCGGCGCGATAGTCGTCGGGCTGGTCGTTGCGGAAATCGTCGAGCAAGAGGAACGGATCGAACTCGCTGGTCTCGCCGAACCCGAACGCGCGCCGGAGCTTTACGCCGGCTCCCTCCATGGTGGGTTTGGAGACGATGATGCTTTTGACGGGGCGAATCGACATGGCCGTGACCTATCTGGCTTTGATCTATCTGATGCCTGCTGCACGACAAATGGCGTTCTTCGCGAAAGCAGCAAGAAGGCACACGATTGATACCAGACGTTGAGCGTCTGAAACCTCGCGATCGCAAAAACCTGCGCGTATTCGCCTATTGGCAAGCGGGGCAGTTTTCGGTCACATGCCGCTCCTTTCCACGGGCCAAGACCCGCGAGTGCAAGGTGCCTATTAGGGAGGTCAAAAATGTTGCGGATTCGCGCGCTCAGCGGCGCCATTGCCGCTACCATCCTCGTGGCCGGAGCCGTCGCGGCCAGCGCGCAGCAGTGGCCCGCCAGACCGATCCGAGTGGTCAGCCCGTTTCCAGCCGGAAGCGCCTCGGACACGACCGCTCGCGTCGTGCTCGATCAATTGTCGCAAGTGCTCGGTCAGCCCATGGTGATCGAGAGTCGCGCGGGTGCCGGCGGGACACTCGGCTTTGCCGACGTCGCCAAGGCGGACGCTGACGGCTACACCCTGGTTACGAGTTCGACGTCGCTCGCAACCGGCATGGTGCTGCACAAGAACCTGCCGTACGATCCGGTTCGCGATTTTGTTCCTGTCGCGATCTTCGGCAGCCAGCCGAACGTGCTGGTGGCGTCGCAACAGAGCGGCTTCAAGACCGTGGCCGACCTCGTTGCTGCGGCCAAGGCCAAGCCTGGCACGTTGACGTTTGCGTCCGCCGGCATCGGCGCGACATCGCATATGGCCGGCGAGCGTTTCCGTCTCGCCACCGGGATCGATGTCCGCCACATTCCGTTCCGTGAGGGCGGGCTGACCGAGGTGATGGCCGGCCGGATTGACTACTATTTCATTCCACTGGCGGCCGCGGCCGCGGCGCTGAACAGCGGCAAACTCACGGTGCTCGCAGTGAGCACGGCGAAGCGTTCGGCGCTATTGCCGGACGCGCCGACCGTGGCGGAAGCTGGTTACCCGGCCGCCGAATCCGGCTTCTGGGTCGGACTGTCGGCGCCCGTCAAGACACCGCCGGATATCGTCAACAAATTGCACGATGCGACCGAAAAGGCGCTGCAGGATCCGGGCGTGAAAGACAGGCTGGCCAAGCTCGGCGTCGAGCCGGAACTGATGAGCGTGGATCAGTTCGGCAAGTTTTTCCGCGACGACCTTGCGGCCACGGTGCAACTCGCCAAGGACGCTCACATCGAGCCGACCGACTAAAAGCGAGCCGTCCCGCGGCGACGAAATTCCTAGTCCGCTGTTGGCAATCCCGCGCGTTGCCGCAGGCCGACGACGATCGCCCGCATGCCTGCCGTAGGTGTGACTTTTCGCCCGGCCTGTTGGCGAATGCAGTCATGCACGAATGCGAGCTTGCCGATCACCGGCGGGTTCAGCACAAATGGGTAAAGGTCGGGCACGCCCATGCTGCGATTGATCGAGTTGACCGCGAAAGTGAGCGGCAGCCAGCCTTCGATGATGCGGTCGATCTCGGCATGCAGCGGATC
>JASHVC010000656.1 GCA_030039655.1 Xanthobacteraceae bacterium
TGCAGGTCAATCCTCACCCCACGATCGAAGAAGCGCGCCGGGCCATGTCCGGCAACCTGTGCCGGTGCGGTTCCTATAACCAGTACTTGGCCGGTGTGATGCGCGCCGCAAAGGGAGACTTTGCGTCGGCGGGAGGCAACAATGGCTGATTACAAACTCGTAGGTAAAAACTTCACTCCGCCGGATTTGATCGCCAAGGTCACCGGCACGGCCAAATATTCCGAAGACTTCCGCGCCGAAGGCATGCTGCACGCCAAGCTGTTGCTGTCACCGATGCCGCACGCACGCGTGCGCAATATCGACACGTCGGCAGCGCTGCAGATGAAGGGCGTGGTCGCCATCATCACGCCTGAAGACGTGCCGCAGTTTCCGCCCCCGGCCGATCCGATCCTGTATCGGGAGCCGGTCTATGCGGGCGCGCCGATCTTGGCGGTCGCCGCGGAATCCGAAGAGATCGCCGCCGCCGCCATCGAAGCGATTAAAGTCGATCTCGAACAGCTCGACCACGTCGTCGATCCGTTGGACTCGCTTTATCCAGGCGGCGTCAACGCGTTCAGCGGCGGCAACGTCGCCAACATCAAGCTGCCGCTGCAGACGGTGAAGTGGACGGCCAAGGACTTCGAGGGCTTCGACCAGGGCAAGATGCCCCTGGGCAAGCCGGCGGAGGAATGGGCCTACGGCGATCTCGACGCCGGCTTCGCCAAAGCCAAGGTGGTCATCGAGCGCAGCTTCCAGACGGCGGGCACATCGCACCACTCGATGGAAACGCGCTCCAACATGACCTACTGGCAGAACGGCAAGTGCTACGTGCACGGCTCCATGCAGAGCCAGTCGTTCGTAACGCCGCAGATCGCGCGCCTCCTCGGCGTCGGTCCGCAAGACGTCGTGTTCGTCGCCGAATTCTGCGGCGGCGGATTTGGCTCCAAGGGCAATGCCTATCCAATGGTAGCCGTCTCCGGACACCTGTCGAAGAAGGCCAACGGCCGCCCCGTCATGCTTCGCCTCTCGCGCGAGGAAGAGTACGCCAACGGCTCGGGACGCGCCGGCTTTCAGGGTTGGGCCAAGATCGGCTTCGCCGAGAACGGCCGCGTTACGGCGCTGGACATTTTCGTCGTTCAGGACAACGGCCCGAACATCGGCTTCTGGGATTTCCGCAATGCGGGTGAGACGGCGCAAATCGTCTATCAGCCGGAAGCGATGCGCTGGCGCGGCACGGCGGTGCTGACCAACACACCGCCGCGCGGTCCGCAACGCGGTCCGGGCGAAAACCAGACGGCCATGACCATCGAACCCATGTTGGACGAGGCCGCCCGTCAGCTCGGCATCGACCGGCTGGAAATCCGCCGCATCAATGCGCCGGACAACGACGGCTTCGAAGGTGAAGACGCCAAGGGCAAACTGACCAGCGCGTATCTCAAGGACGCTCTCGTCAAGGGCGGCGAGATCTTCAATTGGGCGGAGAAGAAAAAGCTCTCCGGCCAGCGCAACGGCAACAAGGTCATCGGCGTCGGCATCGGCAGCGCGTTCCACGCCGGCGGTTCGGCCGGCTTCGACGGCATTGTGCGCATCATGCCCGACGGCAAGCTCCACGTTCATACCGGCGTCGGCAACCTCGGCACCTACTCGTATGCGTCAACGTCGCGCGTGGCGGCCGAAGTGCTCGGTTACGAGTGGGACAACGTGGTTATCGTCCGCGGCCGCACCGACAATCATCTGCCGTGGATGATCGGCCAGTTCGGCTCCAACTCCACTTTTACCGCCTCGCGCGGCACCTACGTGGCGGCGGTCGATGCCAAGAACAAGCTTGTTGAGATCGCCGTCAATGTGCTGGGCGGCGGCGCTGACGACTACGAGCTGAAAGGCGAGAAGGTCGTCCACAAGAGCGATGCGTCGAAGTCGATCACTTATGCGGATGCAGCCAAGAAGGCGATCGAACTCGGCGGCAAGTACTCCGGCAAGGAACTACCGGAGGACATCAACCCGCTTACCAAAGCGTCGGCGACGGCTTTGGCCGGCTCCGGCCTGATCGGCGTCGCCAAGGACAAGCTGCCGAAGCGGGGGCTCACGCCGGCCCTGGTTGCCGGCTTCTGCATGGTCGAACTCGACCGCGAAACCGGCCAATTCGAGATCAAGGAATATCTCGGCGTGGCCGATTGCGGGACGGTGCTGCACCCCGAAGGACTGCAGACCCAGATGTTCGGCGGCAGCATGATGGGCTTCGGTCTCGCGACCACCGAGCGTATCGTCTACGACCATCAACTCGGTCTGCCAGCCACGGTCCAGTTCGACCAGGCCAAGCCGCAGACCTATCTCGACATGCCAAAGAAGTTCCACTGGGCGGCCGTCGACCGGCCGGACCGTGACAACCCTGTGGGCGTGAAGGGCATCGGCGAACCCATCATGGGGGCGGCCGCGGCGGCGTTGATCAACGCCATCTCGGACGCTCTCGGCGGGACCTACTTCCACCGCACGCCTGTAGTCCGCGACATGATCGTCAATGCACTTGCCGATCGGCCGCAGTCCTACAAGCCGCTGCAAGCCAACACGATGTGAAGAAGGAGCCCAGCCATGATGATCAAGGATGTCATTCCGGGCTTCGAACTTTACAGGCCCACAAGTGTCGCCGACGCGGTCGCGCTGCTCGATGAGCAGAAGAAGAACGGTGTTTGGAAGCTCGCCGGCGGCAACGATTCCCTGTCCTGGTTCAAGGACCGGATCAAACGGCCGAAAGCCGTCGTTGATCTGACCGGAATCGCCGAGATGAAGGGTGTGAAGGAAACCGCGGACGGGATTGAGATCGGCGCGCTGACGACTCTCAGCGAGATCGAGCGCGATCCGATCGTCAACAAGAGCTACAAACTCTTGGCAGAAGCGGCCGGAAAGGTCGCCAGCCCGCAGATCCGCAACACCGGCACCATTGGCGGCAACGTCTCCCAGGACGCCCGCTGCTGGTATTACCGCTCCGGCCTTCCCTGCTACCGGGCCGGCGGCAATACCTGCTTCTCCGACACGCCGGAAGGGCAGAATCGCGAGCACGCGCTCTTCGACGCCAACCGCTGCGTGGCGGTGTCGCAATCCGACATGGCGCCGACCATGATTGCGCTCGACGCCAAGATGGTGATCCGCAACGCCAAGGGTGAGCGCGTGGTCAACGCCGAAGAGTTCTTCGTCGGCCCGCGTATCGACATCACCCGGCTGACGCAACTGCAGCCCGAGGATCTGCTCGTGGCGATCCGTATCCCGAAGGAATGGGCCGGTGCACGGTTCTATTTCGAGAAGGTCACCGATCGCTTCACGTGGGACTTCGCACTGGTGAATGTGGCAGCGGCCGTGAAGACCGACGCCGGCGGCACGGTGGCCAATTCGCGTATCGCACTCGGCGGCGTTTCGGCCACCCCGCGGCGTTGCGGCGTTGCCGAGTCGACCATCAAGGGTCAAAAGGTCGACCAGAAACTGGCCGAACTTGCCGGTAAGTCGGAGACGCGGGGCGCGCACCCGCTCAACTACAACGCCTACAAGATCCCGCTCTTGGCGAACCTGGTGATGCGCGCCGTGCGGGACGCGCAAGCCTGACGCTTCAAGCTTAAGGCGTCGCGCCCGGCCCGGGACTTCGGAACACCGACAAGGTTCGGTTGACCGGAGACCGGGCCGAGTGCTTTGGCCTGTAACAAGTGCGCCGCATGGTGGGAGTGACGCATGGCGGATTTTTCAGTCGGCATCGTCGGGCTCGATACGCTGGGATCAGCCCTGATCCGCCGGCTGGACGCGCAGGGTATCGGCAACACGGGCACCGACATCAACTCTCGGCTGCTGCAGGCGCATGTCGCCGGCGGCGGCAGCGCGCCTGCGGGCTCACCCTACGATCTGGCGCAGGTGTGCAATTTGATTTTGCTCGC
>JASHVC010000657.1 GCA_030039655.1 Xanthobacteraceae bacterium
GCGAAACTTTCGTGCCGTCCGTTGCAAAGCTCGGATGCGATCGCATCGCGAGAACGGGATTCTATTTTCCGCCCCCGCTATCGCGGGGGCGGAAAGAAAACTGCGGATCAGGTCGTCGTCGCGTGGAAGCGCTGCGCGATTTGCGCGGCGTCAGTGGACCTGCCAATTTCGCCGCGGGGCGCTGGTCAACGGCTGAAGAGGGACGGGAGAAACGGATGGGGATTTTCGGCATTTCCGCGAAGAGGCTAACCACTTCATCGCGCATTAGGGCCTTCGCCGTGGCTTCTGCGGCTTGCGCAGCCCTGATGACATCGAGTGCCGCCCCTGCCGATCCGATTCCGAAAGGCGCGCAGGCCAAGAACGTGAAGCAGATCGGCTTCTCGGCGCTGGGCGGACGCTACGGCGGCTTCAAGATCGCCATCAAGCACACCGCAAACGACAAGTGGTACCTGTACACGGGTCATTCGTTCGATCAGGGCTGGAGCATCGTCGACGTCACCGACCCGGCCAATCCGCGCTACGTCAAGTTCATCCCGTATGTGACCGACGACAAGAGCATCATCACTGCGCAAGTCACCTTGCACGACGATCTGATGATCACCTCGCTCAACAGCTTCAAGCCGCAGGCGAACCCGCTGCCGGCGATCTTGCTGTGGGACATTTCCGATCCGGAGAACCCCAAGCAGGTTGGGTCATGGCAGGGCGGCGTCACAGGCGCCCATCGCAATTCCTATCCGGGCGGCAAATACGCCTACCTCTCCACCAGCTATCCGGGTTTCAAGCAGCACATCATGGTGATCCTGGATGTCAGCGACCCGGCGCACCCGAAGGAGGTCGGCAAATATTGGCAGCCTGGCCAGAAAGACGGCGAGCCGCCCTCGCCGTATCCGGAGGGATTCCACGGCCCGGTCAATGTCAGCCCCGACGGCAAGATGGCCTCGTTCGGCTACACGCCCGATGTGGTCAATCTCGACATTTCCGACCCGGCCAACCCGAAGCTGATCGGCAGCGTGCACATCACGGTGCCGTTCGCCAGCGTCGGCACCCAGTCGGTCCATACGGTGCTGCCGCTATGGGACCGCAACCTGCTTTATGTCAGCTCGGAGGCGCAGAAGGGCGAGTGCAAGGATGACGGCATGAACTTCGCCGGCATGATCGATAATTCGAACCCGGCGCATCCGCGGCTGATCTCGATTTTCCCGACGCCGGTGCCGCCGCCAGGGCTCCCCTACAAGGACTTCTGCGACAAGGGCGGCCGCTTCGGGCCGCACAATACCAGCCAGGAAATTCACAATCCGGCCATACAGCAGCCCGGCAAGCTGATCGACGTAGCGTGGTTCAATGCCGGGCTCCGGGTCTTCGACATCAGCGACCCACGCCTGCCCAAGGAGGTCGGCTACTTCATGCCGCCGGAGCGGCCAGGCCTGAAGGAGCAGTCGGGGGCGCACGCCTCGCCGATCAATTGGAGCGAGGAGCTTGCCGTGGACGCCCGCGGCAATATCTTCATGAACGACGACAAGTGGGGACTGTTCGTCCTGCGCCACACCGGGCCGGTGCCGAAGTAGCCGCCGACGCGCCTCCCGGCCGGGCCAAGGCGGTTTTCCGTTGTCGTGAATCCCTGCGCGTGACACGATCGATAAACCGATTTGTGCCAAGCCTTATTTGTGTCAGGTCCGATCTGTCCAAAGTCTGAGTTGCCATGCCACGTGCCGCAAAATCTTCTGCGAGGTTCCCCTGGGCCTCGCTGTCCGACGAGGAGCTGCTTGAGATCCGGCTCAAGGACTTGAGGGTCACAGTCGAGGGCACCTGGCTCGAGGACTGCCTGCTCACCCTGCACGACGAACTGGCCCAGAGCGGCCTGCGCGTGCGGCCCCATGCCTGGATTTCCAGCGAGTGGTTCAGTCCGGACAGCACGCCCGGCATCGGGATTCCGTTCTACCTCGCCCATCCGCGGCTGACGCGGCTGGAGCGCAAAATGATCATCGACGTGGAAGGTGGCACCTGGGCCGAGTGCATGGCGATTCTGCGCCATGAAGCCGGCCACGTGGTGCAGCACGCCTATGCGCTGCACCGCCGCCGCGATTGGCAGCGCCTGTTCGGACCAAGCTCGAAACGCTATCCGCGCTATTACCGGCCCAATCCGGCCAGCCGCCATTTTGTCCAGCACCTTCGGCTCTGGTACGCGCAAAGCCATCCCGACGAGGACTTCGCTGAAACGTTCGCGGTGTGGCTGCGGCCGCGCTCGAACTGGCGCACGCGCTATGCCGGATGGCCGGCGTTGAAGAAGCTTGAGTTTGTTGATGCGTTGATGAAGGAAATCGCCGGGCAACGGCCGACACTCACCCACCGCGAGCGTGTTGATCCGCTCAGCGCCATCACCGAGACGCTGGGAGAGCATTACAACAAAAAGCAGGAGCTCTACGCATTCGACGCGCCGAGAACCTATGACCGCGATTTGCGCCGGCTGTTTTCCAGCGAAGCGCGGCATCGCCGCTCGGAGGCCGCTTCGTCGTTCATCAGAAGAAATCGCGCCAAGATGCGCAAGCTCGTGTCAAAGTGGACCGGCGAATATCAGCTCACACTCGATGCCGTGCTCGACGACATGATTGCGCGCTGCCGCGAGCTGAATTTGCGCGCGGTCGGGCCTGAGCAAAAGCTGGTGATGGAATTCACCGTGCTGTTGACCGCAAAAACGATGCATGCACTCTTTGGCTCGCGCCGAAGGTGGATCGCGCTATGAAGAAGCTGCGCGTCCTGGTGCTCGTTCACCCGGACCTGGTGCCTCCAGACTCCAGCAAAGGGTACACCGAGCAGCAGATCAACGAGTGGAAAACAGAATACGATGTGGTGACGACGCTCCGCCGCGCCGGACATGAAGTGCGTCCGCTCGGCGTGCACGATGAACTCAAGCCGATCCGCGCCGAGATCGAGACGTGGAAGCCCGATGTGGTGCTGACGCTGCTCGAGCAGTTTCACGGCGAAGCAATTTACGATCAGAACGTCGCCAGCTATCTCGAACTGATGCACGTTCCGTACACGGGCTGCAATCCGCGCGGCCTGATGCTGGCGCGCGGCAAGGATCTGTCGAAGACGCTGGTGCACTATCACCGGATTCCGGTGCCGGCATTCGCCGTCTTCCCGATGCGGCGGAAGGTTCGGCGGCCGGCGCGGCTGGCGCTGCCGTTGATCGTCAAAAGCCTCAACGAGGATGGCTCGTACGGCATCTCGCAGGCTTCTGTCGTCGACACCGACG
>JASHVC010000658.1 GCA_030039655.1 Xanthobacteraceae bacterium
CTCCAGGACGCTGTGAAGCTCGTCAAGGATCGCGCCAAGGCCAAATTCGACGAGACCATTGAGGTGGCGATGAATCTCGGCGTTGATCCGCGTCACGCAGATCAACAGGTCCGCGGAGTCGTCAATCTGCCAAACGGTACCGGCCGGTCGGTACGGGTGGCAGTGTTTGCGCGCGGTGCCAAGGCCGACGAGGCCAAGGCCGCCGGCGCCGATGTGGTCGGTGCGGAGGATTTGGTCGAGAAAGTGCAGGGCGGCAATATTGACTTCGACCGCGTCGTCGCCACGCCTGACTTGATGCCGCTCGTGGGTCGTCTCGGAAAGGTTTTAGGTCCGCGCGGCCTGATGCCAAACCCGAAGGTCGGTACCGTGACGATGGATGTCACCAACGCGGTGAAGGGCGCCAAGGGCGGTTCGGTCGAATTCCGCGTGGAAAAGGCCGGCATTGTTCAGGCCGGGGTCGGCAAGGCCTCGTTCAGCGCCGAGAAGTTGGTGGAGAACATCATGGCCTTGGCCGACGCCGTGCAGAAAGCGCGTCCAGCCGGCGCCAAAGGTCACTTCATCAATCGTGTCGCGATTTCTTCGACCATGGGGCCCGGTGTGAAAGTCGAGCCGGCGAGTCTATTCCCAAGTTCGCAGCAGCCGCATTAGCTCGTCATTCCGGGGCGCGGGCCAAAGCCCGCGAGCTCGGAATCCATAACCACAGCGCCGTGCTTATGCATTCCGGACTTGCCGCTTCGCGGTAATCCGGAATAACAGCACTACGCCGCCGCTTTCTTGCCCCACAGGGTCTGCGTGGCGATGCGGGCGCCCTCGGCCAGCGACTTGAGCTTCGCCCACATGACTGAAGGGTGAACTCGCCGCGCGAACGGGCTTTGTGCAAAGCCGCAATCGGTGCCGCCGATGACATTTTCGCGCCCGACGATTTTGGCCAGCCGCACGATCCGCTCCGCCACCAGTTCGGGATGTTCGACGATATTGGTGGCGTGAGAGATCACGCCCGGGATGAGAACCTGGCCTGGCCGCAGCTTCACGGTCTCCCACACCCGCCACTCATGCGCGTGGCGCGGATTGGCGGCTTCGAACGAGTAGTGGCCGACGCGCACCTGCAGCACGAGATCGATGATGTCCTTGAGAGGCACGTCGAAAGCGTGTGGGCCGTTCCAGCTGCCCCAGCAGATATGATAGCGCGAACGCTCTTCGGGAATTCCACGCAGCGCGTGATTGAGGGCATCGATGCGCATCTGCGCCCAGCGCCGGTAGTCGGCGTTCGACATCGGCGGCACCATGCGCTCGTGCATGTAGGGCAGAAATGCATCGTCGACCTGAACATAAAGCCCGGCATCTACGATCGCTTTGTATTCCTGGTGCAGCGCGTCGGCGAGCGCAGTGAGAAAACTCTCTTCATCCTTGTAATGTTCGAGCTTGGCCCCGGGCAACGCACTGGCGGGCGCGACAACCGGAAGGAAGCCCGCGAGCGACGGATACTTGTCCTTGGCCTTCGCGAGGCCCGCTTTCAGATTGGCGATGTCGCGCGAAACCTGTTGCGCCGAATATGTGAGCGGGCCGTTGACGACGATGCGATTGCCGAGCCGTTTGCCGAGACCCGACGCCGCATCGTATTCGGCGTAGAACTCCGGAAATGCGCTCACGTCGCGCCCGCCGCGCATTGAGGCCATCGGATCTTTGGTTTCCTCCGGCGTCGCCGGCCGCACCGTGATTCCGGAAAGCCGCTTGAAAATGTAGAACGCCCAGTTGACGCCCTTGCTGAATTCGCCGTCGCTGACGATGTCGATGCCGGCATCCGCCTGCTGGCGTACGACTTCGGCGATGGAGTCCGTGAGGCACGCCTCGAAGGCGGCTTCGTCGTACGGCCTGCTATCCTCGATGGCGCGCCAAAATTCGATGAGTTTCGGCGGCCGGATCAAGCTGCCCACGTGGGTGGTGAGGATGCGATGCGCGTTCTGCGGCATAGTCGAGCCTCCTTGCTTTCCTCGCAGTAAATCTTTGTTTGTTGTTATACCGGCACGCGGCCTTTGGCGGCGTTGGCCCAGGCCTTGTAAACGATCCGTCCGCTTTTATCGCGCGGCAAGTGCTCGCGGAGATGCGCTTTGAGCTCTTCGACTTGCGCTTCGCTCATCCTGCGCATGTGTTGCACGACAGTGTTGGCGAAGCCGGTCTGAGCAGCCCAGTACTCGTCGAAGTTTGCGTATGAGATTTCGATTTCTATAGGGCGGACGGAGATGTTATCGAGTCCGGCCGCGGTAAAAATGGCACTGAGACTTGCGAGACGCGAGTGAATATGCCCCGGCATGGCCAGCACCGGTATGCCTCTGGCCTCGACTGCCTCCCGCAGCGGCTGCTGTGTGTTGCCCTTGCCGAGAAAATCCCAGACGTAAGTGCCGATCGTGCCGCCCGGCTTCACGACGCGTTTCATTTCCGCGAGTGCCTGCCCTGGTTCTGGAACAAACGTGATGACGAGCGCCATGGCGGCAGCATCAAACTCGCCGTCGGCGAAAGGGAGCCTTTGCGCCTCGGCCCGATGGAAGTTGGCGCGCTTCGCGGCAGGCTTGGTGCGCGCGTAAGCGAGCTG
>JASHVC010000659.1 GCA_030039655.1 Xanthobacteraceae bacterium
AGCTCTTCCCATCCCGAGACGATCCACGATTTTTATGGCTTTCCCAAAGCGCTCTACGAATTGCGTTACGGCGCGCCGGGCGATCCGCGGCTCGCCACGCGGCTGCAAAGCCTCCTCACAGGCGCCGGTATCGCCTCGGGCATCGATGCCAAGCGCGGCCTCGATCACGGGGTCTGGGACCCACTTCTGTTGATGTATCCACGCGCCGACATTCCAGTTATCGAACTCTCAGTGCAGCCCGAACGCGACGCCAGCTGGCACTACAAAGTTGGGCAGTCCTTGGCCGCTCTACGAGACGAGGGCGTGCTGATCATCGGGTCCGGCAACCTTACCCACAATTTGCGGGAGGCGTTCGGTAGACGGCAGCAACAAACACCGGTTTGGGTGACGGCCTTTGCGGAATGGGTTTCGGAGCGGGTCGCAAAGAACGACACCGCGAGCCTTCTACAGTGGCAACGCTTGGCGCCCTACGCGCAGCAGAACCATCCAACCACGGAGCATTTTTTGCCATTCTTTGTCGCGCTTGGCGCTAGCAAAGATTCATCGGGTTCGCACCGATTGAACAATGAAACCGCCATGGGCGTCCTTGCCATGGATGCGTATGTCTGGAATGGCGCAAAGGCAACACCACTCTAGGTTTCCGGAATCGAATCCGACTGCGGGAAACGGCCGATATTTCTGTGCCCTGTCGCCGCCAAGTCTCCCGCGTGACACCAGCCATCGACGGCAGTTAACCCTCAATGCAACGAGAAAAATCAAAGCTGCAGTTCCGTTTTAAGGTGAGATGACGGACGGCGGTGCGCGGCGGCTTCTCCAGTTCCGTACCTGATAGAACCGCGCACGCACCCGGATGCACTCCTCCCACGACACCTATCCGCTTTCGTCTGTGCCGAAGGTCGCCTCCGAGCGCCCGTTCACGCTCGGAATTTACCTGGCAACGCTCTTTTTGTCGGCACTCCTTATCTTCGCGATCCAGCCGATGTTCGCGAAAATGGTGCTGCCCAGGCTTGGCGGCTCTCCATCCGTCTGGTCTGTGGCCATGGCGGTGTTCCAGACCGCATTGTTAATTGGATACATTTACGCACATCTGTTGACGCGGGCGCTCACACCGCGAGGCGCAGCGTTTGTGCATCTGGCATTCCTAGCTGTTGTCGCGATGACCCTGCCGCTTGGCATCGCCAAGGGATTCGGCACACCGCCTCACCATTGGGTGATGCTTTGGCTGGTTGCACTTTTCTTTGCTTCGATCGGCCCGCCGTTCATCGCACTGGCTGCCAGCGCCCCATTGCTGCAAAACTGGTTCGTGACTACCGGGCACCCCCATTCAGCAAATCCTTACGCCCTCTATGCCGCTTCCAATCTCGGTTCCTTTTCTGGATTGCTCGCCTATCCATTTTTCGTAGAGCCGCTGTTCCCCTTACAGATTCAGCTCATCTTGTGGACTGCCGGCTTTTGCGCGCTGATACCGCTGTACGCGATCGCCGCCAGCGCGTCTTGGGTCGGCGATCTCAACTCCCCACACTCCGAAATCGAGCGCGAAACGCGTCCATCGGTGAAACAATGCTTATCGTGGACGGTGCTCGCCGCCGTACCGTCAGCGCTCGTAATAGCAGTCACTGCTTACATCAGCACCGATCTTGCCGCCGCACCATTCCTTTGGGTGCTACCGTTGGCACTTTATTTGCTGAGCTTCGTGGCGGTGTTCCGCAACCGCCCGTGGATTGATCATGCGGCAGTACTGCGGCTCCTGCCGTACGGGGTTGCACCGCTCGCGGTGAGTGCCTTCGACGGCTACAAAGCCTTCTGGATTGTCATCGTCGCCCTTCACCTCATCGCCTTCGTGCTGATTGCACTTGCCTGCAGCGGCGAAGCGTATCACACGCGGCCTCATCGCAGCCGTTTGACCGACTTCTATCTTTGGACTGCGTTTGGCGGGGCACTCGGTGGCATTTTCGCCGGCCTGATTGCCCCGAATGTGTTCAGCAGCATCTACGAATATCCGATTCTGCTCGGCGGCGCACTTCTGGTGCTGCCGGGAATGTTCGAGGGAGGCTGGCAGCGCTTTATCGACCTTTCAGGGCCGCCGCTGATCGCGGGGACAATAGTTGCAGCGCTGGCTGTTGCCCAAGACCTACAGCGGGCACTTGGCATTCATCTTCCTCACGGTGTCTCCGTCGCAGTTCTGCTCGCCCTGACGGCAGCAATGCTGCTCCGCGCGCGTTTTCTGGCCGGCTACTTCGGCGTTTTTGTACTCGTCCTGCTGGTGATGCGGCTCTGGGCGCCAGGCGATAAGCCGCTGCTGACGATCCGCAGCTTCTTCGGCGTCCACCAGGTAGTCGAAACCGGTGACCGGACACATCACCTGTTGATCGACGGCACCACGATACATGGCGCCGAGGAGGTGCAAGACCCTGCCGGCATGCCCGTACTCGGACGACCGGTGCCGCTAACGTATTACTACCCCGGTGGACCGATGTCGGAAGCCATAGAGGCAACGCGGGCCACGCAGGGCGACTTCAATAACGTGGCGGTTATCGGGCTTGGGGCTGGCAGCCTCGCCTGTTACCGGCGTGAAGGCGAACGATGGACATTCTTCGAGATTGATCCGGTGGTCGCGAGTATCGCGCAGGATCCAAGGTTCTTTCGCTTCCTTTCCGTCTGCGCACCAAACTCGCCGATCGTGCTCGGCGATGGGCGGCTTACGCTCGCGGCCATGACGGAACGCTATGACCTGATTGTACTCGACGCCTTTTCGTCCGATACGATTCCGGTTCATCTCCTCACGCGCGAAGCGTTCGATGCGTATCTATCTCACTTGGGGCAAGGCGGCACGATCCTCGCCCACGTCTCCAACCGGCATTTGGAGCTCGTGAGCGTGGTGGCCGCCGTCGCGGCCACAAAAGGACTCGTTGCCTACGTTAAATATGACCGCGATCCTCTCGATCCCGACCGGACCTACCGGTTTAACTCTGTTGTCGTTACACTAGCCAGAAGCGACGCCGATTTAGGCGAGTTACCGACGCGCAAGGGGTGGCATCGAGCGATGAGTCACGGCGTTACCCCCTGGACTGACGACTATTCCAACGTGCTCGGGTCGCTCATACGACAAAGGCTAGAAACACGGTGAGGTTAGCCTATGCGCAGCGTCGATGGCCTTGACTTCGGCGCGCCCGGAGCCAACGACCTCCAGCAAGAGCAGCGGCGAACCCGCATCCGGCAGAGACGCGAATATCCCTAGTGCTGCGGGATAGCCAGCCCCTGTCCGGAATAACGGCGCATATAAGGCAAGAGTCGTTCCAGACGCTCGTATCGCCGATTGAGATGATGTTCTACGAGCGAGCCCGGGTCCTGCACCGGAGTGGGTTCGGATATTTCCGAGTCAGCGCAAAATTCGCTGCAATAGAACCGCTCGCGCGTGCCTTTCCACGCCGACCTAATCTCTAACGGCCTATCACAGAAAACGCATCGCATCGGTAAGCTCCCCTACTCTCTCCGAACCCTAACGCACGTCCCCGGACAGAGTTTCGTTAGCCCTGCCGTTTTTATCGAGAAAGCGCCAAAGCCAGTACGTGGACCATTGTCTTGGCGAAGCATCCGGTCGCCCCAACATCACAAACATGGCGGCGCTCACTTCTCGTTGTGAATTTGCCAATCCAGCGAGGAATGACAACAATCGCGATCGGCAAATTCAATCCATCCCGCATTTAAGGTTAAGCCCAGATGCCGATTGGCGACATCTGCATTGCTGATAATGAGGCACGTTGCGGCGAAAACAACTAGGCGTCAAAGATGCGCGCTACCGTTGCTGCTGTCATATTGGGAATTCTGCTGCTCGCGTCCTCCGACACAACTGCAGATGCCCGTGGTGCGGCGTATGGAACAGCCTCGCCACATTTCACGCCCCATTACCTCTCGCCGCCCTCGTATCCGGCTTTCCGCCGGCGACCGCTGTATGGTGGCTTCATCGGCGCCCCGTTCTTTGGGCCGGATGACTTCTTCGACACCCCACCCTATGCCCCCTATGTGCCGGACATTTCCTCCAGTTATCCCAGCGCACCGCCGACGCGGGGCTGCCCGCAGCCCACACAGAGGACCGTAACTGTGCCCGCCGAAGCCGGCGGCACACAACAGGTTACGATTACGTACTGCCATCCCTAGCCCAACCTCTATTGCTCGGCCTAAGGGGCATTTGCGCGCTTAAACGCGAGACTTTGCGGAATTGGCTTTGCCAGATACGAAACAGTCCATAGAGTACAAGTGATCTCCCCGCTCGCGACAATCATCCTCGTCTCAGCCCCTTAGAGCGGCTTGCAACACGCAGCCGCAAGTAATCGCCGCCGAACAAGCGGCTTGCGCATGTGGTCCGATTGGCATCAACCCCCTAACAACGACAGAACTTGCACCAGCTAAAGAGCGCTCTGCGCAAGCTTGACGAGCGCGTAACCGACGAGGCCAATCCACGCCATGGACAATGCCAGTCCCAATGTGAGCAAAACGCGAGTGGCCATCACGGTCACCACAACACAAGAGTTTGCAAAAAGTGAGGCGCTCAATCGTTCAAACCGCGGAATCAAATCTATTTCCTACGAAGACCGAATGTGCCTTGTATGGATATCGCAGGATTGTCATTGCCTGGAGACCACGTCATGTGGCTACCGACACCACCGATGCGAATTCGACCGCAAACTCGCGGCTAAGGCTTGACCTCAACAATTAAGGCATGGTCGTTCAACGTCAAAGCGACAGAGCTGACATTGCTCAGGGTTTGCGTGGGATCGGTGCCGACAGTGACGTCGTAGATGTTGACGGTACCGTAAGCCGCACCCAGGTTGACCGTCACGCTATCGTTGCCTCTGACATTTTCATCCCAGATCACAAGCTCGAAGGCCCCACTGCTCTTTTGTAGGAGCAGATCGTGCACGGTCGTCGATTGATTAGCGATCGAATAGGGCAGATGGCCTAGCGGGCTGATAGGACGGTCATCAGCCAAAATCGCCGTCAGATTGTGAATATAAGTTGCAGCGGGTTTCGGCGTCGAGTCTGAATGGAACAGTCCTTGGTTGCCGGTGCCACCTTCGCCGTCGCGTAGCTGATAAATAAACGTGTAGCGCCATCCGCGCTTGAATTGCGCAAGGTAAGCATTCACCAAGACTGTACCCTGAACCCTTTCGCCTCCCAAATCCGACACGGAATCCCAACCAGTTTCCGTAGTAACGCGCGGCAGGGTCATAAGATCGTGTGTGGCGTAGCCCTGAAAGTGCCCGCGCCAAGTGCGTCCGTATTCGACAAAGAGTCCGTCCCACGGACCGTTCAATACCGGGTCGGCCGCGTTCCATGCCTGGTTGTCTGTGTAGATTCGTCGAGTGCTGGACACATAGTTGTGGGGATTGGCATAATCGGCATATCGCGTGCCATCAGGGAACGTTGCTCCCGCTCCCGACGGAATCGTCAAGAACTGCAGCCCCACGTTGTCGGTCTCGCCCCCGGCTTCCGATACCGCAAAAACCGGATAGGTCCTTAATTCTGCATCCGACTTGACTGCTTCGTAGAGGTCTTTTTGAAGCTGCGCGACTGGCGCCCAAGATCCTTTTCCTCCTCCGGTTTGGCCATTGTAAATGATCGGAAAATTGTTGGGTTCGTTGGCGCCCTCGAAAGCCATCAAGGCCCCCGACGCCGCCAAAGCCTTACCGATCGCGATCGTACTTTTCAGATCCCCCTGGGCAAAAAGGTCCAAACGAATGCCAGTTTCGCGATGGATCAATTGAACCTGCGAGGAGTTGCGCCCTCCGTCGCGGATGTTACGCACACCTAAGTATCTCAGTGGGGCGACGTAGGACCCCCCCGACACTCCTTGGTCAATGTGAGTTATCACTCCAAGCGAGCTCAGAAATGCATCGGAACTTACCGCGGTTACACTGGAATCCGGATCCGAAGATGCCGAATTCATGCCTAAAATCACCAGCGCCTGGGCCAAAACGAGCCGTCGTACCCGAATGGAACACTTATATGGCAAAGCATCCTCCACTTCATAGGGGAAGTTGTTTACGTTCGATCCACTTGATGTATGAAATCAACCCACCGATCTGAGCGAGCTACGGCGAAAGCGCCAGGCACGTTTCTCGACATCATCGTCAAGGTCGACGTACCCATGGAATTTGTAATAAATGGCCGTTTTTTGACCCAGCAGATAACCGGAGTGCAGCGCTACGCCCGCGAACTGGTTCAGGCGTTCGACGAGTTCCTGGACCATGATCCGAATGTGAAAATCACAGTTCTTTGTCCTCGACTTTCAACACTCGCGCCGGCGTGGCGCAACATCAAACTGCGCCAGGTTGGGCGCCTACAGGGGCACATTTGGGAACAAATCGAACTGCCGTTATACGCTCGCGGCAAAACGCTATTCTGTCCGGCCAACACGGCGCCGCTAATCTCGTTGTTTCGCGCGTCGCCTGTTGTCGTCACGCTCCATGATCTTTCCTACAAGTATTTCCCGGACGCCTATCAGCTGGCATTCAGGCTGTGGTACAAATTTCTCATTCCGCTCGTTTTGCGGCGGGCCAGCGCGATCATTACGGTTTCTCAATCCGAGCGCCGAGCCATCCTGTCTTTTTATCCGTATGCGGCCTCGCGCCTGCACGCCATAGCCAATGGAGGTTTGCCGGCGGAAATTTCGCGCGAGCAAGCGCGCTTTGCCCAACAACGTGGCGACTTTATTCTCTATGTCGGCTCACTCAGCAGGCGAAAGAATTTTCCAAGAATGTTCGAGGTTGCCTGCCGACTAGCGCGCGAACACGGATATCACTTCACATTTGTCGGTAATACACCGAAAGGTCTCGTCTCTTCTGCGGCGGTTGTGCCCAAAGATATTTCGTCCAAGGTTATCTTCGTCGGTGCAATCGACGATTTTGCCACACTCATTCCTTATTATCGAACAGCTGCCTGTTTTCTATTCCCGTCATTGTACGAATCATCTGGCTTGCCCCCGATTGAGGCCATGACGTTTGGCTGTCCGGTTGTTGTATCCGACATACCAGCGCTGCGAGAGCGCTGCGGGGACGCCGCAATGTACTGCGACCCGTATGACGCCGATTCAATCTACAATGCAGTCCTCCGCGTAATGCAAGACGAAAAGCTGCGCTTCAGCCTAGGCACAAACGGGCAAAAGCGGGCCGAAAGCTTTACGTGGGCCGCTTGCGCTCGCGAGACGAGCACCCTTATCGCTCAACTCGCGCGAAGTACCACGTGAAGTTTGCGCGATGGGCAATTGACTCTGAGGGGCCGAAAACTCGAACACCTTAATCAACTTCCGGCCGCAAAGTTAGGATAGGATGGCAATTATAAGTTACCTCAAGGACCTTATGTTCACGAGGGCACCCTCCCCGCTTCATCGCTACGGTAAGCAGCGGCGGGAAATGACTGGGAGGTATCGGGCGCGTAACCCAGCACTCGTCGCGACTCTTATGTTCTTTGATCTTCTGGGTTCGCTTCACCCGCGCCGCAAGGGATCCTTGCCGATCGATCGCCCCATTCGGATATTAATTTGCAATTGGGGACACTTGGGTGATGTGATCGCAATATTGCCGCTGCTGCAGTTTCTCTCAGATCACCCACGTATTGGGAAGATTGGTGTCCTCGTCGGATCATGGTCAGCGTGCATCGTTTCTGACCTTCCGTTTATCGATAGAGTCCATTGTTTGGATCATTTCTTGCTGGATCGGGCGGAAAAGACGAAATTCCAGAAGATACGAAACTACTTCGGACGACAGAGGAAGGTGATCCAAGAAATAAGAGATTATGACTACGATGCCTCCGTAGATTTGTTTCCCGTCGTTCCCGCCACTCACCGGCTGATCTGGAAAGCGGGAATTCCCACACGAATTGGTTTTTACAGTAGCGGCCTCGGCACTTACTTGACGCATCCCTTTAGCTGGCCACACGACGATGAATACATATTGACCAGACAGTTGCGGCTGTTACGGCCTATTCTTGGAGCCGACACGCCGGAGGCGCTACCCGCTCTTTATCCTAGTTTAATACGTTCAAGCTTAGCCGAGCGCGGCCTAACGGCCGACCGGCGATACGTCCTCATGCACATGGGCGTCGGCGATTATCGAAGCTGGCCTTTTGCCAATTGGCTGGAGCTTGGCCGTGGTTTGAAGCAACGACGGCGAGACATCGTCTTTACCGGGGCGAAAGGCCGCGAGGCTGAAATGGCTGCCGATGCTGCAAAGCAATTGGGCGCGCAGTCTGTCGCCGGTGCGTTGTCTTGGAATGAATTTGTCAACTCGATTGCCAACGCGGCCGTAGTCATTTCAGTCGACACCGTAACCGGCCATTTGGCGGCCTGCTTTGGAATCCCGAGTATTGTCTTGCTTTCTGGCCGGTGGGGAAGCCGATTTTTTCGACCGAACAATGTCAATGCTGTCACATTAACGCATCCGGTCGGCTGCGCGCCCTGCTACCGGTCCATGGGCTGCCCGGCTATGGCTTGCGTCCAATTCATTTCGGTGGCGGACGTATTAAGCGTATTCGATGAGATTACTAGGAACTCAAAACGCGGTACCACTCTTGTTCTCCTCGATGCCGATCGGAAATCCTGACGCCCTTTGGATTGTAACGACGGCTTAACTTCTGCTATCAGCATAAGAAGCTCCGCGTGCCGCACTAGAAAACTCTCGTAGCTAGCGCGAATTGGCAAGGCGTACATGAACTATCCAGCTCTATTCTTTTGGGTATTGCTCCTTGGGAGCCTGATGGTCAGTCCCAGTGCACTGCTTGTGCTGCTATTTGCGTCGATGTCTTTTGCGAGCTTGGCATTAGTGCCGCCCGATATGGTAGGTGGAATATCGATCTTACCTGAACTGATGTTTGCAGTTATTCTGATCTTGAAAGTAATCACCCCGAAATTGCTGCCACCATCGCCAGACCTTACCGACGCTCTGCAACTCCGCAATTTGGGTTACTTGTTCCTATTTCTATTGGTCGGCCTGGTAGCGACCGTGATAGCGCCAAGGCTATTTTTGGGCGAGGTCGTTGTAATGCCGATGCGACTATCGTCGGCTCCAGACGTCCTGGCACCGGTCATATCGAATTTCACTCAATCGGGCTATGTATCTCTGTCCGTCATGACGGTTCTTGCCGTCGTACTTATGGCGGATGAACCAAGATTCGCGGACACCCTGCTGAAGGGTGTGCTTGCTGGCGGCATTGTGTGTATCGCCACCGGTCTGGTTGACCTTGCGGCGTCGCTTGCCGGGAGCGAGAACCTGCTCGAGCCATTCCGCAATGCCAGTTACGCTTATATTACGACTGCGGAGCTGGGCGGGACGAGACGCGTTGTCGGTTTTACACCTGAAGCTTCAGTTTATGGACCAATCTGCGTCCGATTAGCGGCTGCGGCTTCGCTCCTTCGCCCTCTCTACGCCGAAGGACGCCAACGCTTCTTCGCTACCATAGTTACCATCGGGCTCCTGGGTATGGCGCTCCTCTCCACGTCTTCGACGGCCTACGCCGGATTAGCAGTATTGGGACTGGTATACGTGGGGAACTGGATCAGACGTGCCGTCTCTCCCACGCCATTAGGCCAGAGCGGGCTTCTTGGCGAATTACTGGTGGGTCTGGTTCTATTGATTGTTCTCGTGTCTGTTTTGCTTGCAAATGCGCAAGTATTCGATCCATTGCTCAATCTGGTTCAAGAGGTCATATTCAATAAATCCACCAGCTCTTCTTTTTATGAGAGATCCCATTGGAATGACGTCGCTTGGAAGGCGGTGGCTTCAACCTGGGGGCTCGGCGTGGGGTTTGGCTCCACACGAGCTTCGAGCTGGTACGTGGCAGTCATTAGCAATACTGGAGTGCTTGGGGCTGTCTTGATGGCAATCTTCCTCGTCCAAACTTTTCTACGACGTGCAATCTCGCCAGCTCGGTTACCATCGGAATTGCTGTCCGTCCTGAAGTTGTCGCTGCTGCCGGCCTTGGCTATGGCTGGTCTCAATGAACCCGGGCCGGATTTTGGGCTGTGGACGGCTGCTGTATTTGGGGCGATCGGAGGGATGGCGGCCCTCCGTCCTCGGCGTAGTGTCGTGCAGCCTATGACATTGGGCAATGCATTCACTGCACGTGCCGCCGTCCACAAGGCCGTAGGCTACCGGCCGTTCGGTTGGCCAGCTTCGCGCCATCGTTGAAACGACCGAAGTTTGCGAAGAAGTAGTGGATTGAGACGATGAAGTTGGGTCTTGTCGTTGCGTCCCATGGTCGACCGGCTCTCCTACAAAAAGTGTTAAGGAGAGTGATGGCGCAGGCCAGAATCCCTGATGAGATTATTCTTTCCCTGGTCGACCCCACAGACGCTCCCGAAGCTTCCTTTGTGCCTCTGGACTTGAGAATTGTGTTTGGAAGCGCGGGTCTTACATCACAGCGAAACCGAGGAATATCCTGCCTTATCAACAAAGCGGATGTCATTGCGTTCATTGACGACGATTTCATCGTGGGTGATGATTATTTCCTCAATGTGGAGACAATTTTCGAGCAGGATGATTCGATCGTCGGAGTAACCGGCGAAGTCATCGCCGATGGTGCCAACTCGTCTGGCATGACATTTGAACAGGGTCGACGGTTGATAGAGCGATACGGTCGAGCCCAAAAACCGTCGGGATTCACGCGCGACGTCCTAGGCACCTATGGGTGTAACATGGCGTTTCGCGCCGCGCGGATTGGCTCGTTACGATTCGATGAACGATTAGTACTGTATGGTTGGTTGGAGGACCTCGATTTCTGTGGGGCGCTCAGTGGCTCTGGCAGAATTGTGAAAACCAACCTCGCCTGGGGGGTCCATCTCGGCAGCAAGGGGGGTAAGGGTAGCGAGATTCGCCTGGGTTATTCGCAGATTGTCAATCCGGCTTATATCGTCCGTAAGGGCAATTTGCCGCGTGCTTTCGCGCTCCAGCTCGCTGCTCGGAACTTCCTCGCCAACCTCGCTAAGAGTATTCGCCCGGAAAGTTACGTTGACCGCCGCGGCCGGCTATTGGGCAACCTGCTTGGCACATTTCATTTGATCAGCGGCCAAGCGACTCCCGAATATGTGCTGAAGTTGAAATAATCTCGGCGCATCTTGAAGCGCCGGCGACCAACACTTTTCAGAGCGGACATCCCATCGTCTACGCTCCTCTCTTTCCCAGAGTGACGTTCCCATGGTTTACCAATCGAATGGCGGACGCAAGACGCAGCACAAAAATCCAACCCGATTTGCCACACCTAAGTCCAATTGGCGTTGAATACCAGGATATTGTCCGAGTACCAACATGCAGTTCCCGCTGCTTTCCATTGGGCAGCGAGCCTCGCCGAACTGCTCTTGTCGAAAGAATGCCCTCTCTTTTCGAACTTCTCGATCCAATAGGAATGAGGTCGCTCGTTGATGTGGTCGGTACCGCCTTGACCGGGCGTCGCTGCCGACATGGCGACGAGTGGCGATAGTTTGCAGAGCAGATCGACGTAACGTGCCGCCGCCCAGCTTGGCAGATGCTCTGCGACTTCAAAACTCACGGCGAGATCGTATCGCGGCCCATTAAGGTGGTCGCGAGTGACATCAAATTTTTGCACAGGGAGCTGTCGATTGTGGCAATAAGCCAACCCGGCGTCGGAATATTCAAGGCCATATACTTCGCAATTCTGATGGCGAAACGCGTCGAGAAGCGCGCCTGTGCCGCAGCCTACATCGATTACTATTCGAGGATGAAAGGCATCCAGCATTGAGGCGGCCATGACTGCCGCACTCATCGCCGAGGGGCCCTCGACCATCTGTTCGTAATAGTCGTGATTATAAATTGAATTGTGAGGCGTCGTTAGATGAGTGCCAACTTTCGCAAGGTGCTTCGATTTGTGCACCACCGCTTTCATCCAGTGGGAGAGCACGCTCATAGTAAACCCTCATGACAGTTTTCATATGTCGCTCATGGCAGCGAAAGCATGAGTGTGCAATTCAATCCGGACCAAAACCGATCGCATGAAAGCTGCAGCACCGATCCTCGCTCGACTAGTGCGTTCGCAATAGGTCGGAATTTTGTCCATAGCAAGGAGCTAGCGACCCGGCCAAACATTAAGTGGGCTGAGAAGACTGTTCCCTCGTTTTTGCCGCGGCGCCGGGTGACCATGTACAAGATCTTTTTCGCATTCCGGCATAATCCAACCTCATCACACAACCGCTGCGTCAAGCGCAATCCCCGCTCCTTCTCAGGTCGACGCACTTTGGCTCAATACCCGTGCAAGCGATTCGACGTGACTTGTGACACAGGTCTTGTGCTCACCTGGAATGACGACGTGCCGAACGTTTGAAGCCAATGCGGCCCAGGGCCGAGTGGACCAGTAAAAAACGCTCGCATTGTGTTCACAAACAATTGCAAGGACGCTGCAGCGCAGTCTCGGAGGCACATAGTTTGCCATTGCGTGAAAATACAGTTCGTTACGCCGATAGCTCGCAGCAACGTCGGAGTTCGGTATGTTCTTACGCCCAACAAGTGTTTTTTTTAGCGACTCGAATGCGAGGGCAATCCACTGATTTGCGCTCCCGCCGGAATCTCGTGTCCACATCCACACCGCCGGAATGACCTTGCGTCGGAGCGCGTGCCGCAGAGATGGCGGCCAAGCTACCGCAGACATACCATGTACCAATCGATTTAGGCCGCGAAACACCACGCGCGAGTTTAGCGAGAGGCTTTCAACCAATACGACAGAGTCGACTTCACGACCGAAGCGTTCGAGTTGATGCGCTATCTCCCATGCCAGCAGTCCGCCATTACAGTAGCCGCCAAGGTGGAACTTGCCGTGGGGTTGCAGCGCCAGTAACCGAGGCAGATACAAAAGCGCCATCTCTTCCATAACAAGTTCGGATCTTTCGTCGACACCTGGAAACGGCTGAACGAGATAGACCGCTTGATCCGAGTCGAGCAACGCAGCCAGCTTCGATGCATAAAAGCCGCGCGTCTCATAATCTCCATGGCAGAAAAATAGTGGCGTCCCTGAGCCATCTTTGACTTTTGTTACGAGCTCGCCGTCATCCGGAGCGTCCGTTGCAGCGCTGCGGGCAAGCTCATGGATCGTCAGTGCTTCCGTCAAAGCAGATGGCGGGAAGCGATGGCCTACCATCGTTTCAACGTCAAGAAGCATCTGTGCGGCAAGAAGGGAGTCTCCCCCCGCCTCGAAGAAATCATCATGGATGCCTATATCCGCACGCTGCAATAATCGCTGCCAAATTTCGAAGATCTGAAACTCAAGCAACTGCTCTGGAGGATCGATCCGATGTTCACGTTTGAGGGCCGCCGCAGCAAGTTCGGCTCTGAGAATCTTGCCGGTATGACTCTTTGAGAGTGCCGCAACGATGTCGATCCGTTGCGGGATTTTGAATGCGGCTAAGTGGCCACGAAGAAAGTCCTTCAACTCAACTGCCGTAGTCAGAACCCCCGGCTGGACAACGACAGCGGCCTCGACGTTCTCTCCCAATCGTGGATGAGGAACGCCGAAAGCCACCGCCTCACGGACGCTCGGATGGCGCAGCAAGGCCTGCTCAATGTCATTGGGAGAGACTTTTTCGCCACCGCGATTTATCAACTCCTTGGCGCGGCCTACCAGCGTCAAAAATCCATCTGGATCAACGAAGCCGATGTCTCCCGTCGGTAACCAGCCGTCCTGCAAACCGGCTCCTGTCGCTCCATCCGCACCAAAATAGCCAGGCATGAGGCCTGGGCCGGTCACAAAAATCTCGCCAGTTTGTCCAACAGGAAGGGAGACGCCCGCTGACCCGCGCACCTCCAGCTCGCCTGATGGGATCAGGCCGGCCGTGCCAGCCTTGCGCTTCACTGGAGGCGCCGGATTGGCGGCCATCACACCAGCTTCGCTTATCCCATAAACTTCAAGAACCGGACAATCAAGAACAGCCTCCAGTTCCGTGCGCGTTCGACTGGGAAGAAAGGCGGAGCCCGATGTGACGAAGCGAAGAACGCCCTTTGGCGACCGCTTTGGGTTCGATCGAAATTCATCCAGAACCGCCTGGTAAAATGTCGGGCCGGCGGAAAACCATGTGGGCCGCAGCTCGTAAAGCCAATCGGTCAAGCGTTCTGACCGAACTCCGATTGGTATCGCTATGCTCTCACCAAGAAGAAGAGGAACAAGGACGTTCAACTTGGAACCCGCAGCGTAATAGGTGGGTAGCACACAAGCCGCGCGGTCGTCAGCGGTCAGCCCGAACCAGCCCGCCATTTTGCCGGCCAGGTCAAGCATGTTGCCATGGGTCACGGGGACTAACTTTGAAGGTCCTGTCGTCGCCGATGTTCGCAATAGCAAGATTGCGGATCGCGATGAAATTTCGGGTACAGACCGCGAGATCCCTTTGCCAGGACGAATACACCGCAGTTCAAAGCTTGACAGGGAGGTCGATGTCTTGGAGGCCTCGAAGATTCCGCACAAGTCGCCTTCCGCCGCCGCGCGTGCGGGGGACTCGACCCAGCATGGAACAATCAAGGCATCTAAGTTTAATCTTGCCAACTCCTGCTCGAATTCACCGTGCGTCAGCCTCGGATTTAGTGGCACGCAAGTAGCGTGCGAGGCGATGGCGACCGTGCTCAGCACCGATTCCAGGCCACTGGGAAGGGCAATACCTACTTGCGCGCCGTACTCGACACCGGCCGCGCACAACGCATCCCAAATTCTTCCGATTAGACCTATCAAGTCTTGATAGGACAGTGCATCGAGCCCAGAACTGATGATTGCTGGCCGGTCGCGATCGCGTGTCGCATGTTGAACAATGATGTCGAAAAATGTATGCTGCACTCTACACATACCACTGTTTTTGGGGCTGAACAGGGTCCCACTCAGCTTACCAGGGACAAAAGCCCTGTCGACAGTTGAATCGGACTTCGACTACGGATGAAGATCAACGCGCCTTCCCTAATGAGACCCGCCAAGCTCATATCGTGGCAACATTTTATCTCTTCACCTCCAGTCACCCCGATAGTCGGATATTCACATGTTGAGGAAAATTTTGACATAGCTGCAACGGTATCATGCATTGGCAGTTTTGATCGGTTCGAACGGTGGAATCTCGCACATCGCAGTATCTTTCGCTCGAGCCTTGAATGCTTGCTCGAGCAAATATGCATTGAGTATGGGCCATACGGGACTAATGCTCTCTTCTCCTTCTGTCGCGCGCTGGACCGTCGCTCTCGCCAAGTAACCGTCCCATACCGGACTTTCGAGGAAGGAGCGGCTTGTGCTTACGTCAAGTAACCAGGATTTCAACGCGCCACGAGCCCAATGGTCCATTGGTGAGATAAAGCCGACCTTGATTTTGCGCAGCCGGATCGCATCAGGCATCACTCCTTGCATTGCGATGCGCAGCACACGCTTTGACAGGCCGCCTCCGTTTCTGCTCGTATCCGGTAGGGAAAAGGCATAAGTAACAAGGCGCCAATCGAAGAACGGCATCCGCGACTCAATACCATGCGCCATCGATGCGCGTTCAAAGCTTGCGGTAGTTGTTGGTACCCCATTGCCGTGAAAATTGGTGAACATTAAGGCTTGCAGGCTCGTAAGGTTTCGAGCGCGCGGATCTGAACTGCCATTATAGAGTCGTGCGGGACCAGTGTGGGGTCGCGACAGAAATTCGGCTGAACTGGTGTAGCGATGGCGCGCGCGCATCCCCTGAAGCAAAGCGCGCAACGACTGCATGGCACCCGGTCGCTTCAAAAAGTAGCGAGCTAATCGTGGAATCTCGCCCAGATAATTTATTTGTTCAAATCCGAAATTTCCGCCGACGAGACCTCGAATAACACGACGCATTTCCCAATAGCGCCGGAAGTCGAGCTGATTTACAGCCATCTGCGCAGCAGCTTCGAGATAATCTGGATCGCTGCCAAGCATTCCATCGGCAGCCACACCATCGAGGCTCACGCGAACGCCGGCGTGACGCATGGCGCGATAGAGAATCCACGATCCTACACGTGGGAACCAATAGATTCTTTCATGGTCGAATATGACTCTCTCGATGCTATTGACCGCCAATTTTTCATCGATGTCGTGGAACTGCGGCACCAACCCAGTGTGATCAACAATAATCTCGGCTTGCTGACGCTCGTCAGACGGCATGCCCGGAAAGCAGGCAACGAAGGCACGCCGCGAGTCTAGCGGAACACCGGCAAGGGGGCAGCCACGGCGGAGTTCCGCCAAGGCGCAAGCAATTGCGCCGGAGTCCAAACCGCCGCTCAGTGTGATTGCCAACGGAACGTCGCTGCGAAGCCGTAGGCGGCAGGCATCAAAAAAAAGGGCGCGTAGTTCCTCCGCTTGTTCATTCAGGGTCGGCCGCGGCTTGGGTAAGTGATCGAGTGTGTTCCACCATTGATTGATCGTGGTACGTCCATCAGCCTCGACCAGCATGGTTTGACCACCTAGCAGGCGACGAACTCCGGGCAATAGTGTGTACGATGTAGCTTCCTGCCCGTCGATATTAGTCAGCGTCTCGCTGACAATATCCTTATCGAGGGTGCCGTCACACCAGGATAAGGTGAGAAACGCCTTGAGCTCCGACGCGAAGATGAAGGCACCAGCACGATGGCTGTAGTGCAGTGGTTTGATGCCGAACCGGTCGCACGACAAAAACAGCCGACGCTCTTGAGTATCCCAGACGGCGAAAGACCATTCGCCATTGAAACGGAGCAGGCAATCCTGACCCCACTGTACATAAGCGGCGAGAACGACCTCGCTGTCGGAGTCAGAAACGAACCGGTAGCCAAGGCGGCCTAGCTCCTCGCGCAGTTCAACGTAGTTGTAGACCTCGCCGTTGTAGGTCAGCCAATACCGCCCCTCCGCATAGGACATAGGCTGCCGCCCACGCTCGGATAGATCGACGATGGCGAGTCGACGATGGCCGAGCCAAAGCCGTGCCTCAGGAAAATGCTCAATACCGAACCCATCAGGCCCACGATGGGCCAAACTATGGGTAAATGCGCCAAAGGCGTCCCCCGAAAGATCTTGGCTCGCATAACCCCAATAACCCGTAACGCCACTCATCTAATAGCCCTGGCCTGTGGCACCCGCGACTGCCTGTGACCGCAGACCTGCCACGACTCCTTCACTCGAGTGCGCCTTTGCCTCACCTAAGGACTTCTGACGGACTCAAATCTCTCTTCGAACTTTCGCTAAAGACTTTGGAGACGCTCACGGTCGAAACCGGCACGATCGAGCCATGATCCAGCGTGTAAGGGAAACTTCTCTTTGGGTCTGGGCTTTCAAAAATTTCGATAGTGACTACCTGCCGCACATAATCGCACGTTTCCGTGTTGTGCGGTCCTATCCAAAAGTCGAGCGTGTAAAGACCGGGAACCAATGGTGGCAATTCAATTCGGAGCTCAACGCGAAACGTTCCAGATGAACCGCCAATGAATGGCTCGCTCTTCGGCGATGCTTGCATGATACTGGCTGAACTCCGATCGGCAATGTCAACTGCTATATGTACGGCCGGGCCTCCCGGTTCGGACTCTATGACGGCGCGACAAACAAGTATTAATTTCGGTTGCGTGCCCTCGACGTCAACGTCGATTGTTGCGAAGTATACTGCGGGCTTTGCAAGACCAGGCGGCCGCGTCCACGAACAGGCTTCCGATATCAACCTTTCTGAGGAGTAATGCTCAAGCGCTCTCACAACGTCGAATTTGGGGGAAGCCATACCTTTGCGCAAGACCAAGCCGTGTGTGCAAAGGCTGCGGATCGCCGCCTGATTGTGACTTACAAACAGGATCGTCCTGCCTCCTCGCGCAACTTCACTCATTTTACCGAGGCATTTTTTTTGAAATGCTGCATCCCCAACAGCCAAAACCTCGTCAATAATTAAAATCTCAGGCTCGAGGTGCGCGGCCACTGCAAAAGCGAGCCGCACGTACATTCCGCTGCTATATTGCTTTACAGGTGTATCAAGAAATCTCTCGATCTCGGCAAACGATACAATCTCATCAAACTTCTTTCTGATTTCCCGCTGTGTCATTCCAAGAACCGCGCCATTGAGAAAAATATTCTCCCTGCCCGTGAGTTCGGGATGAAAGCCCGTTCCTACCTCAAGCAAACTCGCGACGCGGCCGCGCAGCACCACTCGCCCCTCGGTAGGTTCGGTGATGCGACTTAAGACTTTCAGTAAGGTGCTCTTTCCGGCGCCATTGGGACCAATGATGCCCAACACTTCGCCCTCTTTCACCTCAAAGCTTACATTCCTGAGGGCCCAAAATTCCTCAATCGTATCACCCTGCACAATCTGACGGCCGTGCAGCAAATCGGCGGTTTTTCTCGCAAAGTTCTGAATTTCACGCCCAATTACGTCGCGCAGCGCCGTGTATTTGTAACGGCGGCCAATCTCGGTTCTGTGGCCGATCAGATAGCTTTTTGATAAGTTTTCGATTGTTATGATGCTGTCAGACATCAACTTACACGCTCAACTAAATCAGATCGGCAAAGCTCTTTTCCATCTTCCGGAACTGACGAATTCCGAACCATAGAAACCACATAATAACGGCCGTGCTCACCAATTGGCCTGGCAGGTACAATGCGCTTTCTCCTCGCAAGATGCACCAACGAAACCCGTCGATAACGCCCACCATCGGATTAAGCGAATACAGTAGATGCCACTTCTGGGGAATCACGCTTGAACTGAATCCGACCGGCGATAGATAAAGACCAAGCTGCACGACGAACGGAATGACATAGCGAAAATCGCGGTATTTTACGTTAAGCGCTGTAATCCAGAGGGAGGGTCCAACGCTCGCCAAAAAAGCCAAAAGTACAAAAAAAGGCAATATAACAATTCTCCAGTCAGGCAGATATCTGTACCAACCCAGGAGCACAATTAAAATGCAAAAACTGATAAGGAAATCGGCAAATGCGACAACAATGGTCGCTATTGGAAGAATCACACGCGGGAAATAAACTTTGCTAATCAGCCTCTCATTGTTGATCAGGCTGTTGGAAGCGTCGCTCAAGCCGGTGGAAAAGAAGGTCCAGGGCAGGATTCCGGCGAGCACCATAAGGGCGTAAGGTGCGTTACCCTCCGTCGGCAATTTGGCAATACGGCCGAAAATCACCGTGAATACAATCATCGTCAGAAACGGCCGTATGAGTGCCCAAAGCACACCGATAACCGTCTGCTTGTATCGAACGGCTAGATCTTTCCAGGCGAGCACCCGGAATAGCTCGCGATATTGCCAGAGATCAAGCCAGTAATGGCGGTCGGCCCGGCCAGCCTCGATGACAATGGCATCGCGCATAACATCAACACTCGCTTGCGGCACCCAGCGTCACTTTCGATATAGCCGCACTGGGATATGTCAAGCTCGACCGCGGAAGGCCATAAAGCGCCGCCAATACGGGGGCGAGGACTCGATGTGCATCACCTTTGGGACAACCGGCGTCCGGATAAACCCTGCTGCCGTCTCATAACAGAAGCAATCAGCCATACACTTAGTCGCTAATGATGCGGCCATTCTTAGGCACAGGAAAGGCGCGAATAAACCTACGGGCGCTCTTTCGCGACGCGCAACTCCCATGCATCTTCTAGCCATTCATGGGACGGCACGCTGCTGCCACAAAATATCGTTGAAGATGACATCATGCCGCACTATGGTAAATGGTCCAGTGGGAACGACTAAGCCGTTGCCAGAACGTCCAGCTTCGGTTAGCAGGTCGATCGGGATGAGCTGTTACACGCTGGAGATGGACGTTGCGCACAGGCACAAACGAGGAAGCTAACGGTTGAAAGCGAGTTTACCACTCGCTGGCCAGCCTTGCACGCCTGCTCGGCCAACTCGACCTGTATTCTCCGCCAATCGTTGAGGCATGAGAAGCTGAGGTTTATGACTGAAGCTTCAGTAGTTATCTGTACACACAATCCGCGCTCTGACTATCTTTGCCGCGTCCTAGATGGATTACGTCATCAGTCGCTTCCTTACGATCAATGGGAGCTTTTGCTTGTCGACAACGCTTCTGAGCCTGCCCTCGCGTCCCATTGGGATCTCTCCTGGCATCCGAATGCCCGTCATCTACGCGAAGATGAACTAGGGCTTGCATCGGCCCGCCGATGCGGAATTGCGGCCGCAACTGCAGATTTTCTGGTCTTTGTTGATGACGATAACGTACTAGCGGAGAACTACCTTTCGGAAGCTCTGACGATCAAACGAGAATGGCCCAAGCTTGGAACCTGGGGTAGCGGTACAATCATTCCAGAGTTCGAGCAACAGCCTGCGAACTACCTCAGGCCTTATTTGTATCGATTGGCTCTTCGTGAAAATAAGGAACCCTTTTGGAGCAATGTGTTGTCATGCGGCGACGCTATTCCACCTGGCGCAGGGATGTGCGTGCGCGTAAGCGTAGCCAATGAGTACTGTCGCCTTCACGTAAAGGATACAATTCATCTCACTGGCAGAAGTGGCGGAACGCTTGTGGGACATGAGGATTACGAAATCAGCTTTGTCGGTTGCCACCTCGGGTATGGTATGGGAGTGTTTCCGGGCCTGCGAATGATACATTTGATCCCGAAAGAACGACTGTCAGACGAGTATTTCATTCGCCACGCCGAAGGGAACCAAGTCTCCGGAGGCTTACTTGCTTACAAATGGTTGGGCGAGGTACCGCCCAACCCATTTGCCTTGAAAGGGATCCTTTCGTTGATCAAGCACGTGGTCCTGACTGGCGGATTTGATCGAAAGCTCTATCTAGCAGAAATGAAAGGAAGAATCGCCGCTCGTCGACTAGTCGCGAGACTCAAGGGTAAGGGCCAATCCGGCGTCGCGGCTTTATAAGTAGAGCAACCGAGGCTCGGCCGACCATCGGCTCCGCCATTCTTCCTTCGGTCGATTTGCCGCTGGCGATCGCCCAAACTGATCAATACGCAACTGAACGATACTGCGCATCGCCTTGCCGGTCCCCTCCCGGACCTAGTCGGAGTCACGGATGACGCGCGCAACTCGCCTACAGATTCGCCCCATAAGGGTGCTGTCCATACCGGGGCAACGCCACGCGCAAAATTCCTATTTCGGCCTACTGTGGAACGCTGTGCAGGGGGCTGGAATCAAAATGGTGGACGCGCGAACGACCGCCGCTCTTTTGCTAAAGTTCGACATCCTGCACTTGCATTTCCCGGAACACTTGGTCACCGAGAGACGGCTGCACTCTGCCTTGCTGATTGCGCCGATGTTCCTGTGCTACGTCGCCATCGCGAGAATGCTGGGCAAGAAATTCGTATGGACCATCCACGAAGTCTACCCAAAGCGACGGCAATGGCTGGCCCGGCCCTATCTCTGGTGTCTGCGCATTCTTGCGAACGCCTACATTTTTATGAACCGCACTTCGGAGCAAGAGTTCCTTAATCGATACCCCCGCCAGCGGCGAAAGGTGGCCTGGAGAATATCTCACAGTTCCTATCCAGTGACGAAGATTTCCACGATCCGCCGCAACGAAGTTCGTACCTCGCTGACCCAAGGAGCCGATTGTCTCCTCGTGGGGTTCCTCGGGGAGATCAGACCCTACAAGAATCCCGCCGCACTCGCATTCCTACCAGCCACGGATCCGCACGGCCGGCTCGTGCGGTTGGTGGTGGCGGGAGCTTTTCACGAATCTTGTGACGTCGATGATATCGAAGCGAAGCTCAAGGCGATCAATCCCAATCGGTTGGTCCGAATCGAGGTTCGACTTTCTGACGACGAGCTCTCGGAGGCAATTCAATCCATCGATGTCGTCTTCATGCCCTATCTGCAAGGATGGAATTCAGGATTTGCCTTGTTGGCCTTGGCGTGCGGATCGCGGCTACTTTGTTCCGCGTTGCCGATGTTTCACGAAATTAGAGAGACGTTGGGTTCTCCTTGGATCTACTTGTTCGATCACACCACAGCGGACATGTCACAGGAGCTTATTGGCGCCATAGCCAGCATTTCGCTGGATAAACCTGACGAAGGAGATCGAGCCCGTCTTAAGCAGTTTCTTGCCGATAGAAGCTTTGAACAAGCTGCCTCGCTTTACTCCAAACTATATAGGTCGATTCTTTAAGCGAAAGCGAATTGGTTGCACCTATTTGACGGAGTTTCCCGGTCGATCTGACAGTCGCAATTGCGCCTAATCATAACTGTGGTAGCCTTCGCAGTTGGAAGCAGCGGTGATAGAGAAAATCGGCGGTGTGGGAGCGGTCCGCAAATCTGAACCGAGTGACAGCCCAAAGAATGTCTTTAATTGCCTTCACAAATATGCATTCGCTAGGCTAGTGCGTCATTGCCAGCATCAGCGATGCCGTCTCGCAATCACCGCGGGCTTCGGCCAGCAGCGTAATTGAAGGCCACAGTGTAGATGTCCAGATCTACGGAGCTGCAACGTAATCTGGATTACTATCTCGGCAACCTCGCCGCTCTAGTTTTTGCCGTTCATAGGCCGATCACTCCAACAATTGCAAACCCCGCACGCATAGGGCTAATTCAACCGACCGCAATCGGCGACCTGATTGTGGCCTCTGGTCTGATCGCACACATCCGCGAGATATTTCCTCAAGCCGAGCTTTATCTTCTGCACGGCGCATCAAACCGCGCTGCGCTTGAGCTGCTGGAACCTGGTATCGTCGGCCAGATCGTTGATTTTACGAAGCCAGTAGCGGCGCTCAATCACATTCGTTCACTCGGGTTGGACATTCTTGTTGATCTCGTCCCATGGTCAATGCTTACCGCGCTGCTATGCCGGCTTTCCGGCGCTACATTAACCCTCGGCTTTGCAGCTCCGGGAAGATACCGCCAATTCCTGCTTGCCCAGACAGCGAAGTATTCCTGTCGCGTACATCAGTCCGAAAACTTTAGGGTATTGGCCTCCTGCTTAAGTCCCATGCAGGACTATAAATATCGACTGCGGAAATCATTTCCTAAACCGGACATTCAGCTTCCTTATGATCGCCTGATCGTTTGTCACATTCAGCCTGGAGGCTCTCAAGCTCGCGCGAAGACCTGGCCGGCGGATCGATGGATCGATCTAGCCGGCCGCTTCTGCGACGCCGGATATGCCGTTGCCTTTTCTGGATCGGCCGCGGACCGATCTTCGGTCGAAAACGTGGTAGCCCAGGTCGAAGGGCCCGGACGGCTATGTATTGCGCTCGCTGGCAACATAACTTTGCCTGAGTTCTGCTTTGTGTTGCAGCACGCGATGTTAGCCATATCTGTCGACACCTCGCCGCTGCACCTTGCCTCCGCTGTCGGGACCCCTGTCGTCGGGATTCATGGCCCGACGCTGTCGCGTCAGTGGGGAGCGATCTCACCTAACTCGAGGAGCATCGATGCTGCGCACCCGGCGGCCGGTTACATACAATTTGGCTATGAGAGTCACCCGTGCGCGCAAGAAATCATGCGGTCAATCTCGGTCGACCAGGTCTACCAGGTGGCCTCAACGTTCTTGCCAAAAATGAAGCTTGGATAGAATACGGATCGGATAAGGCGGCCTCTGGGAGGTCGCGGACGACGCACCTTGAGACGACGCAAACGAACTGTTGCGCAGCAAGATCGCCTCAATGCTCCGTATAGGTATAGCCGTATCTGGCGTAGTGCTTGTTGTAGTAGTAGCCCTGGGAGAAGGGGTCCATATTGCGCAGCTCGTGGAAATTCACCTTATTCAGCACAACGCCGACGATCTTATCGCTGGCGATCCCGAAGTGGGCGATCGCTTCCTCAATGACGTCAAATCGGGTCTGGCCCCAATTGATTACCAAGATGAAGGCGTCGACTAACGGCGAGATGGCGCGCGCGTCCGAAACAGGGCCGAGTGGCGGCAGGTCGACTAAGAGTTGATCGAACTTGGGTCGTGCCGCGGCGAGCACGGCCTGCATGCGCTGCGAACCAAGGAGATCACCTGAGTTCGCAATGCGCTGCCGTAGGACCGCCGGAAGAAAACAGAGCCGCTCGTCCGACACCACCCGCGTCACTTGCGACAACGGCATCGTGTTTGCCATGAGCTCTAAGAGTCCGGATTTGGCGTCGGGGCTTAGCCGCCGCGAGAGCTCCGGATTGCGCAAGTCGGCATCGATTAGCAGCGTGGAGCGTCCGCCGCTGGCGAGCACATTGGCGAGGTTGATTGCCACCGTGCTCTTGCCCTCGCCAGGGAGCGCCGAGATCATTCCAATGCACTGCATGGGCCGGGTCAGGGCCATAATGTCGAGCGCGGTCTTGACCGAGCGTAACCCCTCACTGAAATGTGAGAATGGATCGTCCAGCACCTTGTAGGTCAGATCCGCGCTGACCTCCGTGGGACTTGCTTTAGCTGGAACTAGGGCCGGTTGCTCCGAGGTTCCAAAGAATTTCATCCCCTGACCCACGTACTTTCCTAACAGCTTCAGCCCTTCTCCCATTTGATTCTGTTGCTTGCCGGATGCGATCAAAGGCACCAAGCCGAGACATTCGAGATGCAATCGCTCTTCGATGTCGCGCGGGCGGCGGACCGTGCGATCAAAATTGCGCAACACCAAAGAATGCCCTAGGCCAACTCCCACTCCGACAAGCAGACCGAGCAATGCCACCAGTGACGTCTTTGGGTAGCTTTTATGATAGGGCGGTGTCGCCGCCGAAATGACGCGAGCATCCGATATCGGAAACGACTGCTGCTGGACCGCTTCGGTGTATTTCCCCAGGAAATTCTCAAAGATCGTATGGTAGGTCTGCGATGCTGCCTGAAGTTCTTTCAGGTCGACCTGTGCCTGGCCACTCGCTCCGGCCTGCTGGACCTGCTTGGTGAGCGAGCCTCGAAGCGAATCCTCTCGCGCCTTCGCAATCTCGTAGTCGCTCTTATAGGTCTGGGCAATGCGCTGCAGTTCATCGACGATCGAGTTCTGCAACTCGACCATTTCGTTTCGCAGGCGGATCACGGCAAGGTGGTTTGGTCCATACAGAGGGGTCCACTGCGCCACGTGTTCGCGATCATCAAGATAGCGCTGTCGCAGCCGCGTAATAACGTCGTCGTGCAGCGTGTCGCTGACCGTGCCCAAAGCCTCGCCTGGAGTAGGCGACTGCAGCACTTGATTGACACGCTCAAGCCGAGCCTTGGCCTCGGCGGTTGCGGCCGTCGCGGTGATCATCTGGGTGTTTAGCTCTTGCAGCTGGAGATCGCTCAAAAGACCGTGACCACCGCCGGTGTCGACAATATTATTTTTCTCCTTGTATTCTTCGACCGCCCGCGCTGCGGTGTTGGATTGGTTTCTCAGCTCGGCAATGCGTCCTTGAAGCCAGACACTTGCGCGCCGCGCGGCTTCGTACTTAACGTTAAGCTGATCGTTAATGTAAGCATCCGCGACCGCATTGGCGATCCGGACGGCCTTTTGTCGGTCAGGAGAGCGAAACGATATCTCCAGCACGTACGTGAGATACATCCGTCGTACGTTAAGATTGCCCAGCAGGGTGTCGACTGCGATCCGTTGCCGCTCTGCGTCGGAAGGCACCGGAGCATCGTCGCTAAAACCAAAAATTGCTGAAAAGAGCCGTGTGAACGGCCCGCCCCTCGTATCGACGAAATCCGGATCGCTGGTCAGATTGAGGTCTTTGACCACCGCGAGCGCAATGCGCTTCGAGCGCACGATCTCAACTTCGCTTTCAACTTGCTGCGAATCCCACGAGTTATCGCCGACCACCTGATCGGTGTTTTTGAACAGCTCGATTCTACGCGAGTCCAGCGCGAGCTCGGCGGTCGCCGTATAGAGCGGCGTCGCAGTGAAAGAATAGATCAGCGCGACTGCGAGGCAAGCAATCGTCCATCCGGCGATGACCCGCCGGTTGGATTTCATAAATGCATAGACATCAACGAGATCGATTCGCCGCCGCTCGTGACCATTATCGTACGGTCCATTGGCCCGGCGTCGCTCGTCACCGTTGTCGTACCCCAGGTCCTGGGTCGGCCCAGTGCGTTGCAGCATGCCTACTCCGTAAGCGGACCCCGACATATCCACTTCTTGTCTAAAACCAATTCTACACCTCCACGATGGAGGCTCAAGATACACCCCTGCGCTGCAGCACAGTGGTCCCTGATATTTGCGCAAGCACCTAGGTCTCGGGCTGCAGCACCGCTAGCTCACATCAACCTGCGCTCGGCCGGCGCCAATTGTGGCGAAGGCCGATTTTGGTGGAAGCGCCTCGTGTCTACCCCGAGCTTGGGGGCAGGGGCCAAGCCTTGGTCGCAGCACTGGTGCTCCTGTCAATCCGTCGTCAATGGCGACCGAGTAATTCCTCAACCGGATTCGTCTAATTTCAAATCGTGACCGAACTGCAGCGTTCCTTCGCTATCCTTATGATGCGTGGCGCTGATTTGGACGACGGCCACTATTGCTAACGCGACAATTGCGGCGCCAGCCGACGCGACCAGAGGCCGCAGCAGGACGCGTTTGCCTTGATCCAGTGCCGCTCCAAGGACTCTCGTCAACTCTCGCGATCAGGTAGTGTTAACGGGGGCCCGATGTGAAAACGGCGCTATTTTGAGGGGGGAATAAAGCTCATGCGATCACTTTCAAGGATAAGACATGTAAGTCGACCGGTGGCGTAGGCGCCAGTGTCGATGTTGATGCGGTTGGTGCGGATGTCCGGTCTCACTACGGGTGTGTGCCCGTGAACGATCACTTTCTCATGGGCGCCCTCGTGAAGCAAAAAATCGTCTCGGATCGATAGCAGGTCCTCTTGCGCCTGCCTGGAAATCGGGATGCCCGGTCTCACACCAGCATGAACGAAGAAAAAGTCGCCGCAGGTAAACGAGAGCGCCAAGCTGTTGAGGAAAAGGCGGTGTAATTCCGGGAGATCCCGATTGAGGCCCGACGAGAGCGCGTTACTCTCCGCCTCGTCCGGTTTCAGCGATGGCGCAAAGCCATAGGAAAGCAAGGTGTCGAGACCGCCGTAACGGCGCCATTCATCCAAAATCGGCGGATTTTTCAAAAACTCAACAAGATATCCCTCGTGATTTCCCTTGAGACACACCGCGGGGTACTGGCGCCGACGGGCAATCAACAAGTCAAGTACCTCCCGCGACTGCGGACCACGGTCGACATAATCGCCGAGGAAGACATGGATCGCCTTCTCGGCCGATAAATCGGCAATGCTGGCGTCGATCCGTTCAAACATTTCGGCGAGCAGGTCGGCGCGGCCGTGGATATCACCAATCGCGTAGACCCGCACTCCCTCCGGCACTCGGGCCGTACGCAGGAGCTGCGATCGCCGTTTACGCCTGAAAAACACGTCAGAGCCAAACGGACGTTGAGGAATTGCGCATATCGCAATGCTCTTTGAGCGCGAACTTTCGGTACGTCTCGCACAATGCAGTTTTTGCCGCGAAGCACGAAGGTTGGTGTCCGGCACATCCCGCTCGGTGCCGAGTCACTGAACCGTCCTACTGCGGCTCTGTGCAACAGCCAAGCCAAGCACGGTGGCAACGAGGATTAAGGCAGACGTCGCGAAAAGTCCCGGATTACCGAATGCCAAAATTAATAGTGCCACCACCGTGCTAGCACCGGCGGCGGCGTAAAAAGAGTCCCGACCCCGGCTCATAGCCGCGCGCAGCAGCATTCCGGCGAAGGCCACGGCAGCGACAGCCCCCGCCCATAGGAGCGGCCGACCCCATTCCACGGCGATCTCTGCGGCCGCTGTGGGCGGCTGCAGATCGCTCACTGGGTCGTTCGGCTCTCGATAGATCGACACCAACGCGTGGTAGGTTCCTGCACCTGTTCCGATCCACCTGCTGGCAGTCAGCATGCGCTCCGTAATCGCGCTCGACGGCGATGGGGGCGGGGCAAATCTCACGGTGAAATCAGCGCGACCTTCGCTCATGGTATCTGCGACGATCCAGATCGCGATCGCGCACCCACCCAACGCTACGGCGAGGCCGCCCCACCCTCGCAATCCCAGTCGACGAACGAAGACAATTCCGAGGAGCGTGGCCAAGCCGGCAGCGGCTGCCAATAGCGTGTTCCCCACATCGCTCAAGGCGATGGCTCCAGCACATACAGCGAACATGCCACAGCTAACCAGGACGCTAGACGCTAATCTGTGGGCCGAGCGGTCGTCTTCAGCTTGGCGGGTTTCAAAGCGTTCATAGGTGCGGACCACGCACGCGGCAGCAAGGATGATCCCGAGTACAGCAGCGTTTAGGGCTCCGCCCCGCTCAACAAGGTCGTGTTGCTTATCGAGCCAGGCGAGCCCAAGAACGTCATTGGTTATCAGGAGGAGCCCTATCACCGCAGTGACTGCGGTCGCTGCAAACAGCACCTTTTCGGCACGCTGCCGGTCCACCGCGATGGTGCAAGTAAGGAGCAAAACACCCAGCCAAGCGAAATAGCGGCACAGGCTGAGCAGGGTCGAACCCGTATCGACACTGATGCTGCCCGTGAGCGATTGACCGAGCGCTGTTGCCGCACTTTGCCAGATCGAATTGGACAACCGCGAAGTGATCGGCAACGGCACGACCTGGAAAGCCATAAGGATCGGCGGCACCGCAGCCCAGATCGCGATTCCGGGTATCAGGAGACGGAGTGGCGGCACCTCGTTAGGTCTGAGACCCTTGGCGGCGATCACCAGCGCGAGGGCCAACAAAGCGAACTCCACCCCAAGCGTCAGCGGGCCGTCGAGGGTGAGAACGACCGGCGCCATTCCGATCAGCGCGACCAGAAATAGCCAAGCAGGCAGCACAATGCCTCGTTTAGTGATTGGGATGCCCGGAGGATGCCCGCGGCAACCGACCAGCGCAAGGTGGTCCAGTCAAGCCGCCTGGCCGCAAGATCAGTCGGTGGCCGCAAATGTCCAACCTTTCGCGGGGGGACTACTAGCGGGCAGGGCTTGACGACAAGCTTTGCCCGAAGGCGGGGTCGATTTGGCCGGCCACGTCCTGAATAAGATGCCGGGATTGCGGGGTTCCTTGGCTGTAGGCGGACACCAGCGCCGGCCTGAGTTTTGGCCGCGACGTTAACACGGTTTCGACATCGCTGCGAAATAGGCGCTCTAACTCCGGGTCAGTCGCGTCGTCAAGGCGAGCTGACATAACCAAGCGGAGCGGAACAAGCGAGTCTTCATGAGGTCCGCTGTAGTAGGCCATTTTTATGGTCTCGATCGACTTTGGTGCCTCCCATCGATAACGCGACGCGAGGTCGGCGAGCAGAAGCCACACTGAGGGATTTGTTGGCGACAAGCGGACCGCACGCATCGCGCTAGTTCGGGCTTCGTCCAGCAGACGAGTCGATGCGCTGGCGGCCCACTCCAAATCTGCAAAGGTAAAGCTTGATTCAGCCCAAAGTTCGCCCCGCAGCCGGCCAACGCGGGCGGACCACAACGCATCGTCGCGCCGCGAGGCCGCAGCTGCAGCCGCTTCGCGGCTTGTGGGAAGAACCTTCACTGAGGTCCGAGGAAGCTCCGCTAGCAACAGCCAGAGCGACGCGGCGCCTAGCATGACGCCATATAGGGACAAACCGAGACGGAACAGCAGTGAGGACCAGCGGCCTGTTGACGGTTGCGAACCAATCGACACGGAGGCTACTTTCCGGTGAACCCGTCAAACATGGATCGACTAGGGGCAGGCGAAGTATATGAGTTGGCGCTTTGGCGTCAAACACCTGGCGCAATCGAAAGGGGACCGGACGTCGCTCACGGCGGAGCCTAAGAAAAATGCGCTAGAACAAACGCAGAGCGCATCGAAGCGATAGAACAAGTCGTGAATTTCGAAGGTGCGATTGAAGCGTGGCACGTGCGAGCAATGGCCTTTGCAGTTCTGTAAGGCCGAGGCCGAATGAGGCGGTTGGTGAGACACCTAATTTTGTCAGCGATCCGACACAGTGGTTAGCTGAGATCACTTTTAAGACTTATGACGAATTAGCAAACGTTATAGTGGATTGGCGGCTTCAGTGCGGACCCCTTTCTAATCTGCCCCGCAATGGACACCGCCTCGACCACGACGAAATGCCGCAATAATTGCCCACAAACGCCGAGTTTGAGTCGTATTAAAGTAAATTTAGCAGCTCAAGATGGAACTGGGGTTGCAATTCAGGCATAGCATCGCTAACAAATCGTGAAAATATGGGTGTTTGATGGCGTGCCGATTCCGGACTTGGCAGGGTCCGCTGCGGAAAGTTGTCGGCGTAAGTCTAGTAGGTCCCCTGCCGCTGCGGGCGGCGAACTCCGTCGCATGGGGAACCATTCGGTGTCGCACGCTTTGGCTCGTCGTATCGCAACAAAAAAATATTAGGCAGGAACGCCTCAGTCGGGTGGCGCTGAGCCGACCGGGCCAATTTCATGCGTGCCGGACGTGTCGGCTTTCGGGAAGCGTCGACGATTCGATTTCTCTGTTGGAAATCGCTTCGCCACTTATCGAAACCGAGCGATTTGCGCCGCGGGGCCCTCCTAACGCGCACCTCGCGTAGCCAAAGGAACTGCCACTCCAATATCGGCTAATCCTGCGGCGAAGGAACCTTGGGAGCTGAACAGCTCGACTTGAACCACGATCTTGTCACGCTGGGACTAAATGGAGCGCATGGTGGCGTCCGACTCTGAACCATTGTTCGTCGATACATCGTTCCGGAATCTCGATCGGTCGATCGAGGATGAAGCACTTGGCGATTTGGGGCACGGGGTCGACGTACGGATAGGTAATCGCGACAGGCCTCGATACTCTTCCCGTGCCACAGGGAATCGCGTTTCTGCAGTAAGTGGCGCATATCGGGACAGATCCGAGAGTAACGACTATGAATCGCGGGTGTCCCGCCCGGTAGGTGGAGTTGTAAAGCGCATATTTGATGTCGTCGCCGCTCTCGCGGCCATCACGGCTTTGCTGCCGATGTTCGCAATTGTCTATATCGCTGTATACATGGAATGCCCGGGAGCCGTGCTGTTTCGCCAGCGTCGCGTCGGCTTTGATGGTCGGGAATTTACTTGCCTCAAATTCCGCACTATGGCCGTCGACGCCGATCGTGCGCTGCAGGAGTATCTAGCGAATAATGAAGACGCGCGACGGGAATGGCAGACGACATATAAACTCCGGAACGATCCGCGTATTACCGCGGCTGGAAGAATTCTTCGCCGCTCCAGCGTCGACGAACTGCCGCAACTCTTCAACGTGCTCGCGGGAGATATGAGCATTGTGGGGCCGCGGCCAATTGTTGCGGACGAGGTCGCTCTGTATCGGGAGCATTTCAACGATTATGCCAGCGCCCGGCCAGGCCTGACGGGGTTGTGGCAAGTCAATGGCCGCAACACGACAACGTATCCACAGCGGGTGGCCTACGACGTAGAATACCTGAGCAATTGGTCGTTTATTCGCGATGTGCGGATCATACTTGCCACCGTCATGCATATCTGGGAAGGCAACGGCGCCTACTAAATCACGACCTAACCGTCGCTTACTGACTGCAAAGTGATGGAACCTCGCGTTGTGTCGGATGATCCTATGGACGCGCAAAGAAACTTCCTGCCACACGCGTCCTTATCTCGCCAACGATGCCCGGATTGGTCAAATAAATAAGCAATGGATACGTCGCGCCACTCCACAGTGTGATCGCGATGATTTCCACCACGTCGTTTACGTGAACGTGCGATAGTCGCAGGAAAATCATCGCGGATCCGATGGTCACCAGCGAGCACAAGACCGGTAGTTGATAAATTTCGATGACCGTCGCCAGCGTACTGCCAAACGGACGCAGAACGAAGTAGGTATAAACTGGTGCGAACACAAAACAGAAAACGGCAACGCCCCATGCGACACCCTCGGCGGCTCCGAGCAATGCGCCGACGGTGACGGCCAATACGAACCCTGGCAGGGACAATGCCGTCGAGACCAACTGAAAGCGGAACCTGCCATTTGCGCTCGCGAGCGCACTAACGACACACGGCACTAGGTCAAAGGCGAGCCCAACACTGAGGATCTGCATGGGCACGACCGATCCCATCCACCGGTCTGCAAACAAAAGGTGCAGAAACGGCTTCGCCAATGCGGCCTGAAGGCACGAAAGCGGAAGGCCTACAGCAGCTACAATTCGTGAGGCGCTCAGTGCCGCAGTTTCGGCATCGG
>JASHVC010000660.1 GCA_030039655.1 Xanthobacteraceae bacterium
GGCTGTGGCGGCGCACCGACGCCACAGTGCTGTTGATTACGCATGCGCTCGACGAAGCCGCCATGCTGGCCGACCGAGTCGGCGCCATGTCGGCGCGACCGGGCCGCTTCATCGAAATCATCGAAACCGGCTGGCCGCGCGAGCGCGACTCGACCATCGTCGGCGAGGCGGCCTTCGGCGAGATTACCGGCCGGCTATGGGAGCGGCTGCGCGGCGAATCCATGAAGGCGCTCGGCCACGCGGGCATTACCGCCGTAGCCGCGGGATGACACGCGTCGGCCTGATCCGACTATTCGTCATCGCGGCGCTGATCGGCGCGCTTGAGCTCGCTTGTAGGCTCGGCCTCATCAACCACAACACCATCATTCCGCCGTCTGAGATGGCGAGCACGCTGTGGACGCTGCTTGCTTCCGGCACCATCAACGGCGACATCGAACGCACGCTGGGCATGATCGCTCTCGTTATCGCGCTCTCGGTGGTGTTTGGTTTCGCCGTCGGCCTTGCAATCCATGCGCTGCCGCGCGTTCGCGACGCTCTCGATCCTTTTTTCGCCACCTATTATGCCGTGCCGATCTTCATCTTCTATCCGGTGCTGATCGCCATCTTCGGCCTCTCGATCATGCCGATCGTGCTGATTGGAGTGGCTACCTCCATCGTCGCCATGATCATCGCGACGCTCAACGGGCTCGATCGCATCCCGCGCGTACTCACCAAGGTCGCGCGGGTCCACCGCCTTTCCCGCATCGGCACCGCCGTGACGCTGCAGCTTCCCGCCGCGGCCCCTTATTTGTTCACGGGCGTTAAGCTCTCGGTTTCGTACGCCTTTATTGCGGTGATCGCGGCGGAATTCATTCTTTCGCCGGCGGGGCTCGGCCGCGACATCGCCGACGCCTACGCCGACTTCAACAATCGCCGCATGTATGCGCTCATTCTGTTCCTTTTAATCATCGCCACCCTGGTCAACTCGGCGTTGCACGCCCTGGATATGCGCTGGGCGACGCGGCGCACGGGAGGCCGTCAATGACCGGCACCCGGCGCGCGACCGACACGCTCGTCATCGTGCTCGTTATGATCATCGCCTGGCAAGCCTTGCACCAGATCGCCGGCGAGACCGCATTACCCGCGCCGATACCCACCCTCTCCTATCTGGTGCACAACATCGCGACGCGCCGCTTCGCGGAGAACGCGGCAACAACCGCTGGCGAGTTCGCTTACGCCCTCATCCTCGCCTACGCCCTCGGACTTGCTATCGGCGTATGGATGGGCGCGCATCGGCTCTCCGGCGCCGTTGGCGAACCGATTCTCGTCGCGCTCTACTCGCTACCCAAGATCGTACTCTATCCGGTGGTCTTGCTCATTTTCGGGCTCGGCATTTCCGGCAAGGTGACCTTCGGCGCCATGCACGGCATCCTGCCGGTCGCGCTGCTCACCATGGGCGCGATCCGCGCCATTCCGCCGGTCTATCTGCGCGCCGCGCGCACGCTGCAGCTGTCGGCGGGCGAGACCATCGCGAATGTCTTGCTTCCGGCAGCGCTGCCCGAAGTATTCACCGGCCTGCGCATTGGCTTTTCCGTCACGCTACTCGGTGTGTTGCTCGGCGAAATGTTTGCGTCCAAACAGGGCCTCGGCTCCATGATCATGACCGATATGCAGCTCCTCCAAGGGGAGGAAATGATGACCGTGACAATCGTGCTGTTTGGATTCGCGGCGATCGCCAACGCTGCACTGCTCTGGATCGAGCATCGGCTGCATCGGCGGGTGTGAGGTCGTCATTCTGGAGTAGGCCGTAGCCCGGATGAAGCGAAGCGTATTCCGGGATCCGTCGCCGCCCCCGGGTTTCGCTTCGCTACACCCGGGCTACAGCAACATCATCTCGCCCCCACATACCGCTCCAGCGTCATCGGATTGCCCTTATGCGTGGGCTCGCGCGTCTCGACGCCGGCAAAGCGGCTTGCTTCGGCGAACCATTGCGCACGCGCCGGCAATTGCCAGCGGCGCGCGCCGGCGCGGGAGGCCTCCCAGCGCACCGGCTCCTCCTCGATGTCGATGCACTGATAGTGCGTATTGAACAGCTCGATGCGATGGCCATCGGGATCGCGCATGTAGACGAAAAGCGCGTGGCCTGGCCCATGCCGGCCAGGACCATATTCGATGTTCTCGGCAAAGCCTAAGTTGTAGGCAAGATCGCAGACGTAGAAGAACAGATACGACTCCGGAATACTGAAGGCGGCGTGGTGCAGCCTCGGCCCGGCCCCCGGCGCAAACACGATATCGTGCGGATTGCCCTTGCGCTGCAGGAACACAAACATCGGCTCGTCGCTACCGTCGGACCAGATGTATTCGGAAAGCCGAAAACCGAGCCCCATGTAAAACTCCAGCTGCCGCTGTACGTCCGGCACCAGGAGCTGGAAATGGTCGATGCGCTGTGGCACCGCGCCATGGTGGTGCTCGAAGCTCACCACCAGGCGCGGCTTGGTGGTCATGGTGGCGCAGAACTCGAGCGGCACCCCGAGCGGATCACTCACGTTCAGCGTTTTGCCTTGGTACGGCCGTTCCACCCATTGAGCGGGCAGGCCAGCCTTTTCGAAATAGCGCTTCGCCTTCTCCAAATCTTCCTCGGTGAAACAACGCATGCCGACGCGTTCCGCTTCAGCCTTGTCCGCGCGCCTCAGCACGAGCGAGTGATGGCATGCCTCGGCAACGCCGCGTAGGTAAAGTGCATCCTTATCTTCGTCGCTGACGATGAAGCCGATCAGGTCGACGTAAAAGGCGCGGCTCTTGCCGAGGTCCTTCACGTTCAGCACCGCGTGGCTGGCGCGGGTCACGTTAAAGGGTGGATTGTAGTTAGGCTTTGGGATCGGCACGGCATGCTCCAAGTTTGTGCGCAGGACGCTATCATACTCCTGCTTGCATTCATCCCCCTGCGCACCCCGCGGCTCAAGCCCCACGCTCCCTTACACGCGGCCGTCGAATCCGTGTAACTTGCGCGGCGCGAACACTCCAAAAGATCAAATCGCCGATGAGCTACAGCGCAGCTCTCCTGGTCATCTTGCTCATCGCGATAGCCGCCGCAGCGGCGACAATCGCTGCTCGGCATCTTTTGGACCTCGAGATCCGCCGGCAACACCACGAGGTCGGCAACCCCGTTTATCTGCAAATTGGCGTCGTGTTTGCGGTCTTGCTCGCCTTCGTATTCAACGAAGTATGGGGTGAATACAACGTGGCGGCCCAGGC
>JASHVC010000047.1 GCA_030039655.1 Xanthobacteraceae bacterium
CCCACGCGCCCCACGCGCATTGTTACCTCCGCCAAGGCAAGAATTCAGGCGGCGATCTCGTTTTTGGTTTCGAAATTGAGCTCGATCTCCACGTTATTGGGATCGCGCAGGAAGATCTGCCAGCGAGTGCTGTTCGGCACTTGATTGACCCGGTACGCGATATCTTTGCCGCTGAGGTGCTTTTTCATCGCCTCGAAACCGCGGCTGCCGAACGCCACGTGATCGATGACGCCGGAATCGGTGCGCTGCTGCTTGTCGGTCCCGGAGATGTCGTTGAGGTGCAGCACCGGGTGGCCGGCGCTGTAAAGCCAGGCACCGGGAAAATTGAACGCCGGGCGCGGGCCGTTCACAAATCCCAGCACGTCTTCGTAGAACTTCACGGTGTCTTTGAGATTGCGGGTCGACACATTGTAGTGGTCGAGCAGGCCAACGTTCAGGCTCATCGGGACTCTCCTTGGGGTCGTTTGCGGCAAGCATAGCGCAAAACGCCGCCGTCGATGAACAGGTAAGCGCCTCGGCGTCGCGCATGGCAGCCTGGCAACGTCTCATCACCGCTCATTCCCGCGAAGGCGGGAATCCAGCCTCTTTTCCATTTCTGGGGTCCCCGCTTTCGCGGGGACGAGCGTATCGCGCTAGTATGCTCGCGTCGGGGAAACGGGGCTTCTTTCGTGTTGCAAAATCTGCAATCAGCGCTCGGCGTCGTCGCCATCTTGGCATTCGCCTGGCTGATCAGCGAGAACCGCCGCGCGGTGCCCTGGCGGCCGGTGCTGACCGGGCTCGCCGTGACGTTCGGCCTGGCGGTGCTCATGCTGAAGCTGCCGCAGACGGCCATCGCCTTCGACTGGATCAATCGCGGAGTCGGCGCGGTGGCGGCGGCGACCAAAGCCGGCACGTCGTTCGTGTTCGGCTACATAGGCGGCGCAAACCCACCGTTCGACGTGAAGAGCCCTGGTGGCGATTTCATCCTGGCGTTTCAGGTGCTGCCGGTGGTGCTGGTAATGAGCGTGCTGTCATCGCTGCTGTTCTACTGGCGCATCATGCCGCCGATCGTGCGCGGCTTTTCCTGGGCGCTCGAACGCACCCTCGACGTCGGCGGCGCCGCGGGCCTGTCGACGGCGGCCAACATTTTCGTCGGCCAAGTTGAGGCGCCGCTGTTCATTCGGCCGTACCTGCCGCACCTTTCGCGCAGCGAAATGTTCATCGTCATGACCGGCGGCATGGCCGGCATCGCCGGCACTGTATTTGTGCTCTACGCCACCATTTTGGCCAACGCGATCCCGAACGCCGCTGGCCACATCGCGGTGTGTTCGGTGCTCGGCGCGCCGGCGGCGGTACTGATCAGCCTGATCATGGTGCCCGACCCGAACAAACAACATACCGGGGGCAAGCTCGACGATGTTGGCCAGGTGTTCGGCAGCACCATGGATGCCATCGTCAAAGGCACCGGCGCCGGCCTTGAACTCCTCCTCAACATCGTCGCCATGCTGGTCGTGTTCGTGGCGTTGGTTTATCTGGCCAACGCCATCCTCGGGCTGCTGCCCGATTTTCTCGGCAGTCCGATCACGCTGCAGCGCATGCTCGGCTGGATCATGGCACCGGTGTGCTGGCTCATGGGCATTCCCTGGTCGCAAGCGGTGACCGCCGGTGGCCTGATGGGCATCAAGACCGTGCTCAACGAACTCGTCGCGTATCTGGAGCTCGCCGCCCTGCCCCCGGGCGCGCTCGATCCGCGCGCGCGGCTAATCATGCTCTACGCCATGTGCGGCTTCGCCAATTTCGGCTCGCTCGGCATCATGATCGCGGGGCTTGCCACCATGTGCCCGCAAAAGCGCGACGAAGTCCTGTCGCTGGGGATGAAGTCGATTCTCTCCGGGACGCTGACCACGTGTTTGTTAGGCGCGATCGTAGGGGTAATCACTTAGCGCAATTTTCCAAGGTCTTTGTTTGTTCTTCAAATAGCCCCGTGCCGCGCCACGCCGTTGACGGGAACGGGCTCCGGCGCGAATGTCATATCTGCGGACTGCGTGGGGCATTCCGGCTTTCAGTTGAACGACCAAAACACAAAACAGTCGTAGCGTAGAGGAGACGCGGGGATGAATTCGAAAGCATATGCGGCCGAGGCAATCGGCACATTCTGGCTCACCTTCGGCGGATGCGGCAGCGCCGTGATCGCGGCCGGCTTTCCGCAAGTAGGCATTGGGCTCCTTGGCGTGGCGCTGGCCTTCGGGCTGACCGTCGTGACCATGGCTTACGCCATCGGTCACGTGTCCGGATGTCATCTCAATCCGGCGGTGACAGTCGGTCTTTGTGCCGGAGGGCGATTTCCAGCGGGCGAGGTGATCCCCTACGTGGTTGCGCAAGTGATCGGCGCCATCGCGGCGGCCGCCCTGCTCTACGCAATCGCCAAGGGCGCGCCGGGCTTCGATCTCGCCAAGGGCTTTGCCACCAACGGCTACGCCGAACACTCGCCCGGTCACTACGACCTGATGTCAGCGCTGATCATGGAGGTGGTCATGACGATGGTGTTTCTGTTCGTCATCATGGGCGCGACCCACGGCAAGGCGCCAGCGGGTTTCGCCCCGCTTGCCATCGGGCTGGCGCTGACGCTGATCCACCTAGTCAGCATCCCGGTGACCAACACATCAGTCAATCCGGCGCGCAGCACGGGGCCCGCGTTGATCGAGGGAGGTGCGGCCTTGAGCCAGCTTTGGGCCTTCTGGGTCGCGCCGCTGATCGGCGGCATTCTGGGTGGATGGCTTTACCGCTGGCTCAGCCCGCAGCCGTCAGGCCAGATTACGGGCAATTGACCGGCACCAGCGCCCGCGCCACAGCCGACGGCGTCGCGGCCGTCGGCAACATCGCGGCAATTAGTGCAGCCGGAACTCGCCATCGACCGCGCGGATTTCGGCGGGCTTGATCAGGCGCGCGTGAGCGACGGTGACCGAATGCAGCGGTCCCTCAAGCTTCTCCAGCCAGAAATTGAGGAACTTATTGAGGGTGGGAAATTTCGGGAAGAGATCGTAGTCCTGCCAGACATACGACTGTAACAGCCACGGATGATCCGGCCGCCTGTACAAAATATTGGCAGTGGTCAATCCGTAGCCTTCGAGCTGCCGGCGAAAGTCTTTCGAACTAGAACCTTGAGACACCATTGTGCCCTCCATGCCAACCGTTTGGCAGTGTTCCAAATCCGGCCCGTCCATTACAAGCCTGAAAATTGAATAAGCTGTTTAGTTTCAAGGCACTAGCAGCATCCTTGCCCCCATGCTAACAGCCCGGGTGCGGCTGACCTCTTGTAGGGTCAACTGGTCGCTATTCGGAACAGTTTCCTTTTCAGACGGAACATTATTTTTCGGCAACGCCGGAACCGCGCAGCTCGCCGTCCCACGAACACGGCTATTGGCAATCCCGCCTGCTGAGTGCTAGAAAATTTTTGGCGACCTCTTGCGGGTCAAAAATCACTTTCCTATTTCGCGGCTAGGCGGCCAGCCGAGAAGACCCGAGGACGGCCGTACGCACATCGTAACTTCCATCTTCCGTTCAATAACTTAGGAGAAACGCCATGAAGTTTCGTCCGCTTCACGACCGCGTTGTCGTCAAGCGCATCGATGCCGAAGAGAAATCGGCCGGTGGCATCATCATCCCGGACACCGCCAAGGAAAAGCCGTCGCAGGGCGAAGTCACCGCCGTCGGCCCGGGCGGCCGTGACGAAGCCGGCAAGCTCATC
>JASHVC010000661.1 GCA_030039655.1 Xanthobacteraceae bacterium
CAACCGCAGCTGGCGCGGCGTGCGCACCGAAGTGCCGTGGATCGATCGGCCGCCGGCTGACATCGTGCGCGATCACGTCCGCTTCACCTTGCAGCCGCTCGACGTGCCGAACGCCGACGTGCTCAATCGCGCCATGGATCAGGTCCGCTCGGACGAGCTGATCCTGTTCTCGACCGACTATCCGCACTGGCAGTTTGACCACGACGACGTGTTGCCGGACGGGCTATCCGATGCGATGCTGCAGAAGATTCTGATCGACAATCCGCTTGCGACCTATCCGCGCCTCGGCGCGGCCACCGCAGCGGATCAGAAGCGCGCTGCGATGCGCGAGGAGTTGCAGCCATGAACAAGCCGGTGCCCGAACGGCAAGTGAAAGCCGCCCAAAAACTCGGCTTTGTCGATTGTGACATCCATCCGGTGCAGCGATCGCCCAAGGACCTTTACCCTTACCTCGAGCAACGTTGGCGCGAGCACATTGAGAATTTCGGCGGCCATCTCTGTCAGGGCCTGGCCGCTCAACTGCCGTTTCCGCGCATGATGGCGAGCGGCATGCGCGCCGACGCTTACCCCTCGAACGGTGGTCCGCCGGGTTGCGATCTCGAACTGATGCAGCGCCAGCACCTCGACCTCAACGGTTGCGCGACCGGGATGATGATCTGCCTATCGCGTGGCGGCATGGAGGAACGCAATCTCGAATTCGGCGCAGCGCTGGCACACGCCGTCAACGACTGGCAGATCCACGACTGGGTGGAAAAGGATCGGCGGCTCAAGGCTGGCATCGTTGTGCCACAGGAATATCCCGAGTTTGCCGCGCGCGAGATCGACGCCCGCGCCGCCGAGAACGCGGCGTTTCGTCAGGTGATCATTTCGCCGCGCTCCATCGAGCCGCTCGGCCGGCGTAAGTATTGGCCGATCTACGAAGCTGCCGCGCGCAACAATCTCGTACTCGGCCTGCATCCGGCCGGTAATCCCAACGGCCATCCGTCCAGCGGAACCGGCTGGGGCACCTATTACATGCAAGAGCACTACACCTTCGGCACCAGCATGGTCGGCAATGTTGTCAGTCTGATCAGCGAAGGCGTGTTCGAACGCTTCCCAGGTCTCAAAGTGGCGATGATCGAGTCCGGCTTTTCATGGGCGCCCTCCGTGGGCTGGCGCATGGACAAGCAGTGGCAGCGCATGCGCAAGGAGACGCCGCATCTCAAACGGCCGCCGTCGGAACATCTGCGTGAACATTTCTGGTTCTGCACGCAGCCCATGGAGGAGCCGGAGAATCCGGCTGACATCCACGACATCCTCGACTGGATCGGCTGGGACCGGCTGATGTTCTCCAGCGACTATCCGCATTGGGACTACGACGATCCGGGCATCGCGCTGAACTTCAAGATGACGGAGCCGCAACGCTCGGCCATCATGCGCGACAACGCCACGACGTTGTACCGGCTGTCCTGAAAGACATGTCGCGTCATGTGGTTGCCGGCGTTGCCGAGGTCCCGCCAGGGCGCTGCAAGCTCGTTACCGCTAAGGGCCGCGAGATCGGACTGTTCAACGTCGGCGGCAAATTCTTCGCACTGGCCAATCGCTGCCCGCACAAGGGCGGTCCGCTGTGCGACGGCCGCATCACTGGGCTCACCCAATCGACCGGGCCGGGCGACTACCGTGTCATTCGCGCCGGAGAGTTCCTGCGCTGCCCCTGGCACGGTTGGGAATTCGAGATCGCCACCGGCCAAAGTTATTGCGATCCCAACACCATGAGAGCGCGGCAGTTCAATGTCACAGTGGCGGCGGGAGAGGAGTTGGTGAAGGGTCCGTACATTGCTGAGAGTTTTCCGGTCGCGGTTGAGCAGGACTACCTGGTCGTGGAGATATGATCACCGCTGCCGTCGTACTGGACGCACGATGAAGCCTTCCCGCAGAGATGTTTTGCAGACGGCTGCCAGCGCTTTGACGCTGTCCGTGCGGCCGCGGATCGCAGGCGCGCAAAATTATCCGTCTCGGCCGGTGCACATCGTTGTCGGTTTTCCGCCCGGCGGGCCAACCGACATCGGCGGCCGCGTGATCGGGCAATGGCTGGCGGAGCGGCTCGGTCAGCCGTTCGTCGTCGACAACCGGCCTGGCGCCGCCAACAATATCGCCACCGAGGCCGTGGCACATGCGGCGCCCGACGGCTACACACTCCTTGCCGCTGTCGGATCGAACGCTATCAATCCGGCGCTGTACCCGGACCTCAGTTTCAATTTCATTCGCGATTTTGCCATGGTGGGCGGCATCTACCGCTCACCCCTGGTGCTCGAAGTCATCGCGTCTTTGCCGGTCAAAACCGTTCCGGAATTGATCGCCTACGCCAAGGCCAATCCGCGCAAGATCACGCTCGCTTCCTTCGGCACCGGGACCGTGTCCCACATCGCCGGAGTATTCTTTCAGATGAATGCCGGCATCGAGATGGTGCATGTCCCGTATCGGGGCTCCGCGCCCATGGTCTCCGACCTGATTGGCGGTCAGGTACAGGCGGCGTTCGACAACCTGCCGGCCTCCGTTCCCCACATCAAGGATGGCAAGCTGCGCGCCCTCGGGGTGACTACCGCCGAGCGTTGGAAGACGCTGCCGGACGTTCCGACGCTGGCCGACTACATGCCAGGCTTCGAGGCAATCACATGGGTGGGCATCGCGGCGCCGCGGCAGACGCCACCCGCCATCGTCGAGCGGCTGGCGCGGGAGATCGAAGGAGCGCTCCGCGATCAAAGTATCGTCGCGCATCTCGCCGACCTTGGCGCCGAGCCGTTCCCGCTCTCGACCGCGGAGTTCGACAAATTCATCGTCGACCAAACAGAGAAGTGGGGCAGGGTGATCCGCACCGGTAACATCAAGCTGGAATAGGGCTGAGCATCAGCCCTGCCGCGGCTTGGCGCGGCGCGTCGGTGGCGCGGCGATTGGGTCGTCGGGCCATGGGTGTTTCGGATAACGCCCTCGCATATCGGCGCGCACGGCCGCATAGCTGCCGCGCCAGAATCCTGGGAGATCGCGCGTGGTCTGTACGGGCCGGTGCGCCGGCGAGAGCAAATCGATCACCAACGGCACCTTGCCGCCGGCGATCGCCGGATGACGGTCGATGCCGAACAGCTCCTGCACGCGGATCGCAATCTTTGGACCGCCTTCGGCCTGGTAGTCGATCGGCACCCGCGAGCCGGTCGGCGCTTCGAAATGGGTCGGCGCCTCGACCTCGAGGCGGCGCCTTAGCGGCCAAGGCAGGAGCTGGCTCAAGGCCACATCGAGCTCATCAGCCGTAAGTTCGCCGATTGCGGTTTTTGTGGTCAGCGCTGGCGCCAACCATTCGTCGGCGGTTTTGCCAAGCGCCGAATCGGAAAGGTCACGCCACTCGTCGCCTTCGCTCGCGCGCAGGAACATCACGCGGTCGCGCCACTGCCGCAGTGCTTTGGTCCAGGGGAGCCGGTCGAGGCCAACGCCGGCAATCCCAGCGGCCAATCTCTGTGCAGTTTCCTCGCCCGGACTGACGGCGAATGGCTGCTCGGACAGCACAAGCGCGCCGAGGCGCCGAATTCTGCGTCCGCGTAGGCTCAGGCTCCCCACATCGAACATGGTCTCCTCGAGCGCCTCGATGCGATCGGAGAAGCGCGCCTCGATCTCCCGGAGCGTGATCGGAGCGGCAAGGAGGATGCGGCCGGCGGCGGCCGAACCGGCAAGCTCGGCCACCGCGAGAAACGGGTCGCGGGCAAGTGGGGAGGCGGGATCGATCTGTGCGCCACGGCCGTTCGCCAGCAAAAACGATCCGGACCCGCCGCCTCGGTTCTTGGCGATCCGTTTGGGATAAGCCAACGCCAGCAAGGCGCCGACCGAGTATTCTTCAACTGTCTCCCCAGCTCCCTCTCCCGAGGGTGCCGGCATAGCCTCCACTGATGGTCGTCCCGCGAGCCTCGCCAAATCCGTCGCCATCTGGCGCACAAGTCTCGCACGCTGTGAGCGATCGTTGAGAAAGGCGCGGAGGCGCTCACGGAGGTCAACATCGTCGCCTCCCAGACCGCGCTCGCTGACGAGCAGGGCGATCCTCGCGGCGGTCCTCGCCTTTCCGGAACTTGCGGCGTCCACCACCATGCGGGCAAGCCGCGGCGGCAGGGGTAGTTTTCGCAGATGTCGCCCCTCGTCGGTGATGCGGCCGTCGCCGTCCAGAGCGCCGAGTTCGGCGAGCAACACCTTCGCCTCGGCGAGCGCGGCGCGCGGCGGTGGATCGAGGAACGCGAGTTGTTCGGGCGGGCTGCCCCAGGCCGCGAGATCCAGGGCGAAGGACGACAAATCGGCGGCGAGGATTTCGGGTTTAGCAAACGGTTCGAGCGCAATAGTCTGCGCCTCGTCCCAGAGCCGGTAGCAAATTCCAGGCTCGGTGCGGCCGGCACGCCCGCGACGCTGGTCGGCCGCAGCGCGCGAGACCCGCACTGTTTCGAGCCGCGTCAACTCGACATCGGGCTCGTACCGCGGTACGCGTGCGAGACCCGAGTCGACGACGATGCGCACACCCTCAATGGTGATCGAAGTCTCGGCGATCGAGGTGGCGAGCACGATCTTGCGGCGGCCGGGCGGGGCGCGGGCGATGGCGCGGTCTTGTTCCTCCCCGGTCAGTGCGCCGTAAAGCGTCACCAGATCGGTCGAGGCGTCGAGGCGGCCTTCGAGCAGACGCTGGGTGCGCCGGATTTCAGCGGCGCCGGGTAGAAACACGAGCAGCGAGCCTCGCTCGGCTCGCGTCGCCCGCAAGATCGCGTCGGCGATCTGCAGCTCGATCGGCCGCGTGTCGCGCCCAACATAGCGCGTCTCAACCGGAAAGGCGCGGCCGGCGCTCTCGATCAACGGCGCATCGCCAACGAGCATCGCGACTCGCGCGCCGTCGAGCGTTGCCGACATGACGAGAAGCCGCAAATCCGGACGCAGGCCTTGTTGCACGTCACGCGCCAAGGCGAGACCAAGGTCGGCGTCGAGCGAGCGTTCGTGGAATTCGTCGAACAGGACCGCGCCGATTCCGCCAAGCATCGGATCGTCGATGATGAGTCTTGAAAAAACGCCTTCGGTGACGATCTCGACGCGGGTCCGCCGCGAAACCTTGTGATCGTAGCGAATCCGAATTCCGACGGCGTCGCCGACCTCTTGCCCAAGTGTCCGCGCCATCCGCTCGGCGGCGGCGCGCGCGGCCAGCCGGCGAGGTTCCAGCAACAGGATGCGTTGCTCTTTCGCCCAACTTTCCTCGGCGAGCACCAGCGGTACGCGCGTGGTTTTGCCTGCGCCGGGCGGAGCGACCAGAACAGCCGCATTGTGATCGCGTAACGCCGCCTTCAGGCCCGGCAGAGCGGCGTCGATCGGCAGCGGGGGAAAATCCACAGTCTTACCCGTAGGCCATGATAATGCCTGCGAAACCCCTATATTAGGGGCCGTCATGCCAGCCGCACAAAAAGCCTCGTCGAAGACCGCAGCCGCGCCCGCCGCGAAGCCGTTGAAGAAGGGCGATCACGTCTTCCTGGTCGACGGCTCCGGCTACATCTTCCGAGCCTACCACGCGCTGCCGCCAATCAACCGCAAGTCGGATGGGCTCCAGCTCAACGCCGTGTTCGGCTTCTGCAACATGCTGTGGAAGCTTCTGCGCGACATGAAGCCGGACGAGAAGCCAACGCACTTGGCGGTGGTGTTCGACAAGTCGGAAAAGACGTTCCGCACGGCGATGTATCCGGACTACAAGGCGCATCGGCCAGACCCGCCGGACGATCTTCGCCCGCAGTTCAAATATGTGCGCGAAGCGGTGCAGGCGTTCGACCTGCCGTGTCTGGAGCAGGACGGCTTCGAGGCCGACGACCTGATCGCGACCTATGTCCGCGAGGCCTGCGAGGCCGGCGCCACCGCCACCATCGTCTCGTCGGACAAGGACCTGATGCAGCTTGTCAGCGACCGCGTGGTGATGTTCGACACCATGAAGGACAAGAAGATCGGCCGCGCCGAAGTGATCGAGAAATTCGGGGTGCCGCCGGAAAAGGTCATTGAGGTGCAATCGCTGATCGGCGATTCGACCGACAACGTGCCGGGCGTACCCGGCATCGGCGTCAAGACCGCCGCTCAGCTGATCGGCGAGTACGGCGATCTTGAAACGTTGCTCAAGCGCGCCGGCGAGATCAAACAAGAGAAACGCCGGCAGGCGCTGGTCGAGCATGCCGAAGCTGCGCGAATATCGAAAAAGCTCGTCACGCTCGACGACCACGTCAAACTCGATACGCCCATCGGCGATCTCGCTGTCCACGAGCCCGATTACAAGCGGCTGATCGCTTTCCTCAAAGCAATGGAATTCAATTCGCTGATGCGGCGCGTCGGCGAATTTTCCGAGATGGACGTGGGCGCTGTCGAGGCGGAGGGGCGATTGGTGGCCGGTGCACGGTCATCCGCTCCCGGCGGCGAAGCTGCCCGGGTAACATTACCCCTATCCCCGACTCTCCCCCTCAATGGCGGAAGGATGACGCCTCGGCAGCCGGTTAGCGGCGAGAGGGATGCAAATTTCACAGCCTCACCGAAAGCGTTGGCAACCGGGCGCCGTGAAGCCGCGCGCGGCGCCAAGTTCGACCGTGCCGTCTACGAGACCGTGCGCAGTCTCGACCGTCTCAAGGCCATCGCGTCGCGCGCCGTCGACCTCGGTTTCGTCGCTGTCGACGTCGCTACTCCGGGTGCCGATCCGATGCAGGCGGAGCTTTGTGGTATCTCGCTCGCCGTTGCACCGAACGAAGCGTGCTACGTGCCGCTCGCGCATCGCCAGGGTGGTGAGGGCGCCGGCTTGTTTCGCGGAGATCTGGCGCCGGATCAGATCGAGGAGGGCGCGGCGCTCGAAGCGCTCAAGCCGTTACTGGAAGACCCAGGCGTGATCAAGATCGGTCACGATCTGAAGTTCACGTTTCAGATGCTGGCGATGCGCGGCATCACTATTGAGGCCTACGACGATGTGATTCTGATGTCGTACGCTCTCGATGCCGGCCGGCAGAACCATAGCGTTATCGCGCTTGCCGAGAGCACGTTCACCCACGCCGCGATCGATATCGACAAGCTGCTCAAGCCTGGCAAGACCAGGATCAGCTTCGACGCGCTCGGAATCCAACATGCGGCCGAATATGGCGCCGAGCGTGCCGACATCATTTTCCGATTGTGGCAGGCGCTCAAGCCGCGGATGGCGGCTGAAAGTGTGCGTACCGTTTATGAGACGCTGGAGCGGCCGCTCCTTGCCGTACTGGCGCGGATGGAGCGTCGCGGTATTTCGATCGACCGGCAGCTGCTGTCGCGCCTCTCCGGCGAGTTCGCGCAGGAGGCCGCTGGTCTCGAGGCGGAGATCAACAAAATTGCCGGCGAGACCGTCAATCCGGGAAGTCCCAAGCAGCTGGGGGACATCCTGTTCGGCAAGCTTGGCCTACCGGGCGGGACCAAGACCAAGACGGGACAATGGGCTACCGGCGCGCGCGCTCTCGAAGAGCTCGCGGAGCAGGGCCACGAACTGCCGCAAAAGATTCTCGATTGGCGGCAGGTGTCGAAGCTGAAGTCGACCTACACCGATGCGCTGCCGGGCTTCGTCAATCCGACGACGCACCGCGTCCATACCAATTACGCGCTGGCTTCGACCAC
>JASHVC010000662.1 GCA_030039655.1 Xanthobacteraceae bacterium
CTCTATCAGGCGGCGCTCGATCAGGCGAAGGCGCGCAAGGCCCAGGACGAAGCCGCACTGGTCGCCGCCCAGAAAGATCTGGTCCGCTTCCAGACCCTGGTCGTCCGCAACGTCGAAACCCAACAAAATCTCGACCTGCAACAGTCGAAGGTCGATCAGACCAAAGCCTCAATCGACGCCGACGCGGCCGCCATCGAAACCGCCCAAACTAATCTCGATTACACCGACATCGTGGCGCCGAGCGACGGCCGCATGGGCGTGCGCCTGGTCGATCCCGGCAACATCGTACATGCCAGCGATCAAAATGCGATTGCGATCCTCACTCAGACGCAACCGAGCGCGGTCGTGTTCACGCTGCCGGCTCAAACGCTCGACGACGTGCGCGATGCAATGACGCAAGGGTCGGTCCAGGTTGACGCTTACGATCGCAATAATGTGCGGCTGCTCAGCACGGGCACGTTGACGACCGTCGACAATCTCATTGACCAAACGACCGCAACGTACCGGCTTAAGGCTATGTTCGCCAACGCCGACGAAAAATTGTGGCCCGGCGAGTTCGTCAATGCCCGGCTGCTGCTGCAAGTTCGCAAGGACGCGGTGGTCATTCCCTCCGTCGCTGTGCAGCGCGGGCCAAACGGCCTCTTCACCTGGGTGGTAAAGGCCGACAATACGGTCGAGCCGCGGCCCATCAAGACAGCCGCTGCAAACGACAACACCACCATCATTCTGTCAGGCGTCAACGACGGCGAGCGCGTGGTCACCGACGGTCAATACAAGCTGCAAGCCAACGCGCCCGTAAGCATCGTCAACCCGCGGTCCGCGTCGACGCAGGGGAACCCGTCGTGAGCATCTCGGAACCGTTCATCCGACGGCCGGTAGCCACGACGCTGCTGATGGCGGCCTTGGCCTTTGTCGGCATTGTCTCTTTCCCATTCCTGCCGGTGGCGCCACTGCCCCAGGTCGACTTTCCGACCATTCAGATCACGACGACTTGGACAGGGGCGAGCGCCGAGACCATGGCGACCTCGGTCGCCGCCCCGCTCGAACTGCAATTCGGTCAGATCGCCGGCGTCACCCAGATGACGTCGCAGAGTTCGCTCGGCGCCGCCACCATCGTCATCCAGTTCGACCTCGAGCGCAGCATCGACTCGGCCGCGCAGGACGTGCAAGCGGCCATCACGGTCGCCACAAAGCAATTGCCCCAATCGCTGACGACGCCGCCAGCGTACAAGAAGGTCAATCCGGCCGACGTACCAATCCTGCTGATCTCGGTGCACTCGGACACGGTGCCGATTATCAACGTCGACGATTACGCCAATATTTTCCTCGCCCAACAGATTGCGCAGGTCTCAGGCGTCGCTCAGGTCCTGGTGTTTGGCGACCAAACTCCGTCGATTCGAGTTCAGGTCGATCCCTTTAAACTCGCCTCAAGCGGCATCACGCTTGAGGACATTCGCGGCACGCTCGTCACGCAGACGACCAATGCCGCCAAAGGCAGCATCAACGGCGACAGAATGAGCTTCATGATCGCCGCGAACGACCAGATCCTCGATGCCGATAAATTCAGTGACGTCGTGCTCGCATACCGAAACGGCGCTCCGATCCGGGTGCGCGATGTTGGCCAAGCGGTCGCCGCTCCGGTCGATCGGACAGTTGTTGCTTATCAAAATAACAAAGAAGGCGTCATCCTGGCGATCTTCAAGCAACCGGGTGCCAATGTCATCGACATCGTCGATAATGTGAAAGCGGAATTGCCGCAGCTTACGGCGCGCATCCCGCCGTCTGTTAAAACCGACATCATTCTTGACCGCACCAAGACGATCCGTGCCTCGGTCGAGGACGTCGAGTTCACCCTGGTGTTGACCGTATGCCTCGTGGTGATGGTCATCCTTTTGTTCCTACGCAATTTCTGGGCGACGCTCATTCCCAGTGTCACTGTCCCGCTGGCGCTGGCCGGGTCCTTCGGCGCCATGTACCTGATGCATTTCTCCATCGACAATCTCTCGCTCATGGCGCTGACCATCGCCATCGGCTTCGTGGTCGATGACGCCATCGTCGTCGTGGAGAATATCTATCGCCATGTCGAGCACGGCGAAGCCCCGTTCACGGCAGCACTTAAAGGCTCGCGCGAGATCGGCTTTACGGTGCTGTCGATCTCCTTCTCGCTGGTAGCAGTCTTTATTCCGCTTTTGCTCATGAGCGGCATCATCGGTCGCCTGTTCCGCGAATTTGCGCTGACCGTTACCGCCTCGATTGCGGTTTCGGCTCTCGTGTCCCTGACGTTGGCGCCGATGATGTGTTCACGCTTCATGCGACGCGAGCCCGAGACGCATGGCCGGGTCTACCGGGTGATCGAGAGCGGCTTCGATGCGATGCTTTCATTTTACCGGCGCACGCTGGACGTCGTCCTTCGCCATCAGGCCATTACGCTTGCCGTGTTCTTCGCCACCATGGCGCTGACGCTAGTGATGGCGATCCAGATCCCCAAGGGCTTCTTCCCGATCCAGGATACCGGCCTGATCCAGGGTTTTGCGGAAGCGGCGCAGCAGACTTCGCCCAACGAGATGATGCGCCTGATGCGCAACCTCGGCGAGGTCGTTATCCATGATCCGGATGTTGAATCGGTCGGCGCGCAGACCGGCAGCACCGGCAGCGCGCAGTCAGCGAACACCGGGCGCTACTTCTTGAGTCTCAGCCCGCGCGACGATCGCAAGCTCAACTCTTCGCAGATTATCGACCGTTTACGGCCGCAACTTGCCAAGGTCGAAGGTGCCTCACTATTCCTGCAGCCGTCGCAAGACATCAATGTCGGTGCGCGCATTGCGCGCGGCAGCTTTCAATACACTTTGCAAGATACGAATATCGAAGAGCTGAACGAGTGGTCGCAAAAGCTTCTGGATAAGCTGAAGACCGTTCCGCTGCTCGCCGACGTGACGAGCGACCTACTGGCCAACGCACCCAGGCTGCAGATCACCATCAACCGTGACCAGGCCTCGCGTTTTGGCATTTCCCCGCAAGCCATCGATGACACGCTCAATGACGCCTTCGGCCAGCGGCAGATCACCCAATACTTCACCCAGCTCAAAACCTATTTCGTGGTTCTGGAAATACTTCCCGAGCTACAGAAAGATCTCTCTACGCTGGATCGCCTCTACGTCAAGTCGCCGCTGACCGGCGGCGCCGTGCCCCTGTCCGCGCTTGTCGATATCGACAGCAATCAAATCGGTCCGCTGTTGATTTCCCACCAGGGACAATTCCCGGCCGTAACTATCACGTTCAACCTGATGCCCGGAGTGGCGCTCGGGCAGGCCGTCGAAGCGGTGAACCAAGCTTCACGCGAGATCAACATGCCGGCGGCGATCATCCCGACCTTCCAGGGCAACGCGCAGGCTTTCCAGACCTCACTGAAGAGCGAGCCGGCCTTGATCGCAGCCGCGCTCATCGTCGTCTACATCATCCTCGGCATACTTTATGAGAGCTTCATTCACCCGCTGACCATTCTGTCGACGCTGCCCTCGGCCGGCGTCGGAGCGCTTCTGGCGCTCAACCTCGGCCACATGGACCTCTCGGTGATCGGCATCATCGGCATCATCCTGCTGATCGGCATCGTCAAGAAAAACGGCATCATGCTGGTGGATTTTGCCATTTCGGCGGAACGCGATGAACACATGTCTCCGCCCGAAGCCATCCGGCAGGCCTGCCTGCTTCGCTTCCGGCCGATCATGATGACCACCGCGGCAGCGTTGCTTGCCGGCATTCCGCTCGCCATTGGCAACGGCGCTGGCTCGGAGATGCGCCAGCCGCTGGGCTATGCCATGGTCGGGGGACTGGCGGTGAGCCAGGCGCTGACGCTCTACACGACCCCGGTTGTCTATCTCTATCTCGACCGCCTGCAGACCTGGCTATTCGGCGAAAGACGCGGTCCCGTCAAAGACGAACCCGAAGAGGTTCACGCTGTCGCCGCCGAGTAACAGGGCGACACGCTCCGCAAATGCGGCGGAAGCAAGTTTGGCCTAATCCGCCGCAGTAATCGGGCCAGCGCCTCCTCAACGTCTTCGCAGCTGGCCTGGCCGGCGAGCCGGCTTTCGGCTGCATCGGAGAGTGCGGCAGCCTCGCAAGTGATGCCGGCAAAGCCGTAAATGCCGCCGGCGCCGGCAAGCGCATGGGCGATTTCGTGAATGCGCACCAACACCGGCTTCGGTGCGTAGTCAGACAGCCAC
>JASHVC010000663.1 GCA_030039655.1 Xanthobacteraceae bacterium
ACCGAGGTGCCGTAATCGGTGTTCTCGTTGACGATGGCGATACTATCGACCTTCTTGCCGGATTTTTTCAGGTCATTGAGAAACTGGAAATAGGCCTTGGCGAAATCCGGTGCGATCGGGGTGGTGCGAAACGTCCATTTGAAGCCGCGGCCGGTGATGTTCGACGCTACAGAGTCGGCGACCAAGTAGGGGATGCCCTGCCGCTCGGCCACGGCCGTCGCCACCAGCGACACCGACGAATGGTATGAGCCAAGCATCGCTACCGCGTGGTCCTGCGTGATCAAGCGCAATGTCTGCTGCTGGCCCACCTGCGGATTGCCCTGATGGTCGGCTTCGTCGAGTTCAATCTGCGCGCCGCCGAGATTGGGCAATCCCCCTGTGTTGCCGAGCGGCAAGCCTTTCAGTTCGGGGTGCGCGGTATTGACGATCTCGACGCCCAGATGCACGGCGTCCCTGGCCGACTGGCCGGCGCTCGCCGCGTTGCCGGTCAGCGGATAGATGACGCCGATCTTCACCGGATCGGCCGCGTAGGCCGGAAACGCGATGGCGGCTGCCAATGCCGCGGCGATATAGCTCGTTCGCTTCATGTGTTTCTTCCTCCAAGCCCTCCGGCGTGCGCCGCAACGGGCGCGCGGCCGAACCCAGTCGATAGTTGTCCCGAACCGCGTCCGCCACAACTAGCAAACCTTGAGCGCCAACGCACGCGGTGCTAACAAGCAAAAAGAAGCGACGCGACATGGAGCCGAGGCCGTGTCTTTAGCGCCGTATGTCTGCCGCATCGACTATCGGCGGGGCACCTTGTGGGCCCGAGCGATCAAACCCTCGGAGAATAGATCAATGTCTTTCTGCACACGCGTCCTGTCGGCCTCGTTTGCCGTTGCGGCACTTGCTTTCGTGACGCCGGCGAGCGCCGACGAACTCGCTTCCATCGTGGCGGCGAAGGTCATCAAGGTGGCGGTTCCGCAGGACTTCGCACCCTTCGGGTCTGTCGGCCTCGACATGAAACCGCAGGGCTACGACATCGATATGGCCAACCTGATCGCCAGTGCGCTTGGCGTAAAGGCCGAACTCATTCCCGTCACCACGGCTAACCGCATCGCCTATCTGCAGACCCACAAGGCCGATATCGTGATTTCCAGCCTCGGTAAGACGGCGGAGCGGGAGAAAGTCATCGACTTCACGGCGGCGTACGCGCCGTTCTACTCGGGGGTGTTCGGAACCAAGGACATCAAGGTCGATAAGCCGGCCGATCTCGCCGGCAAGACCGTGGGCGCCACGCGAGGCGCGATCGAAGAGCAGGCGCTGACGAATCTTGCGCCGACCGACACCACCATCAAGCGCTTCGAGGACAACAACGCGACAATCGCCGCCTTTGTGTCGGGCCAGATCGACCTCATGGCCACCGGCAACACGGCCGCGGCGGTGATTGCGGAACGCAATCCGCAGCGCGCACCGGTGCTCAAATTCGTCATCAAGGACAGCCCCTGTTACGTCGGGCTCAACAAAGACGAGCCCGCGCTGAAGGAAAAGCTCGACGATGTCATCGCCAAGGCGAAGGCGGCTGGCGAGCTGGAAAAGCTCTCGGAGAAATGGCTGAAGGCTCCGCTGCCGCCCGGCTTCTAAGCGAAATAGTCCGGCGTTCGCCGTGATCTATCATCTGCAGCTCGGCGACCTGTTACCCTACTGGCGGGTGCTGCTCGACGGCCTGATCTTTACCGTCGTCTTGACGGCTGTTTCCACGCTTGCGGGTGTCGCGGTCGGCACGGCCGGCGCATCGGCGCGCACCTTCTGTCCTGTTTGGCTCGGCCGCTGCGTCGCCGTCTACGTCGAGCTCATCCGCAACACGCCGTTCATCGTGCAATTGTTCTTCATCTTTTTCGGCTTGCCGGCCTTGGGCCTGAAGCTTTCGGAAACCGTCGCCGCCTTTCTCGCCATGACGATCAATCTCGGCGCCTACTCGACCGAGATCATCCGCGCCGGCATCGAGGCCGTGCCCAAGGGACACATCGAAGCGGGCATGAGCCTCGCCATGAGCAAATGGGAAGTTTTGCGCCACGTCGTGCTCAAGCAGGCCTTCCGCAAAATCTATCCGGCGCTGTCCTCGCAGATAATCATTGTGATGCTCGGCTCGGCGGTGGTGTCGCAGATCTCGGCCGAGGACCTGACCTACGCGGCCAATTTCATTCAGTCGCGCACCTTTCGCGCTTTCGAGGTCTATCTGGTGGCGGCGGTGATCTACCTTCTGCTGGCGATCCTCATGCGCGCTGTATTGAGGGGACTTGGCCGTATCCTGTTCCGATCGGCGGTCTGATCATGCTGCAATTCAGCTTCTGGGACATTTTGTCGAACCTGCTGATCGCCACCCAGTGGACCATCGTCCTTTCGGCGATCGCCTTTGTGAGCGGCGGTATTGTCGGATTGATCCTGTTGTTCATGCGCGCGTCTCGTGTTGCGGCACTGGAATGGGTTACCAAGCTCTACATCGAATTCTTCCAGGGCACGCCGCTCTTGATGCAGCTGTTTTTGTTCTTCTTCGGCGTCGCGCTGTTCGGTATCGACGTGAGCCCCTTGTTGGCCGCTTGGCTCGCGCTCATGTTATGGACCAGCGCGTTCCTCACGGAAATCTGGCGCGGGTGCGTCGAGGCGGTTCCGCGCGGGCAATGGGAAGCCTCGTCGAGTCTTGCGCTCTCCTATATCGAACAGATGCGCTATGTGATCTTGCCTCAGGCCACGCGCATCGCAGTCGCACCGACGGTCGGCTTCTCAGTGCAGGTGATCAAAGGGACCGCGCTCGCCTCGATTATTGGCTTCGTCGAACTGACCAAGGCTGGCACCGAACTGAACAACGCGACGTTTCGGCCATTTCTTGTCTATTCGCTCGTGGCGTTGATCTATTTCTGCCTGTGCTTTCCGTTGTCGTGGTGCGCCAAGAAGCTCGAAGGCCGGCTCAATGTCGCTCGTTAGCATTCGCGACATCAGAAAAAGCTACGGGACGCTCGAGGTGCTCAAGGGCGTCTCGCTCGAAGTGGAAAAGGGCGACGTCATCGCGATCGTCGGCCGTTCCGGTTCGGGCAAGAGCACGCTGCTCCGCTGCATCAATGGGCTGGAGACATTTCAGTCGGGCACCATCTTCGCCAACGGCATCGAGGTCGGCAGCCCCAAGACGGATCTGCGCGAGCTGCGCCGGAACGTCGGCATGGTGTTCCAGCAGTTCAATCTCTTTCCTCACCTAACGGCTGCCGAAAATGTCGCGCTCGCGCCCACGGTCGTGAACAAGGCTGGCAAGAAGGCTGCAGGCGAGTTGGCCGCCGAAATGCTGGCCAAGGTTGGGCTGTCGGACAAGTTGGATTCCTATCCGAGCCAATTGTCAGGCGGGCAACAACAGCGCGTGGCGATTGCCCGCGCCTTGGCGATGCGGCCGAAGGTTCTCCTCTGCGACGAAATCACCTCCGCGCTCGATCCGGAGCTGGTGAATGAAGTGCTGAGAGTCGTCGAACAGCTTGCCCGCGA
>JASHVC010000664.1 GCA_030039655.1 Xanthobacteraceae bacterium
CAAAGTCGATACCCTCCCGGTCCCCGAACTTTTGATGTGCAAGGCGGCGGCCCTGACCAAGCAGATTCGGATGGGCGCCGCGGTCAAGCTCATCCATCTCGCTCATCCGGTCGACACCGCCATCCAGACCGCAGTGACCGATCACGTAGTCGGCGATGGTCGCTTCATCTTCGGTTTTGGCTCGGGATTTCCCAATCCGCTGTTCGCCGGCGAGCGCGGGCTTTCGCACGCCGACCGCCACGAACGAATGCAGGAATCACTCGATCTCATTTTGAAATGCTGGGTGGCGCCGGAACCGTTCGATTGGGACGGCAAATACTGGCAGGGCAAGAGCATCGTCGCCACGCCGCGCCCGCTCGTTCTGCCGCACATGCCCATGGCGACCGCAACCGACACGCCGGCGACGATCGATCTCGCGGGCGCCCGCGGCTACACATTGTTGCGTGCGCAGCTTGAGCCGCCCGGTTCAATTCGGCAAAAGGCCGATCGCTATGCGCGCGCCGCCAAGGCTGCTGGCCGCAAGACGCCGCTCAACAACGTCACTGTCGCGCGCTACGTCTATCTTGCGGGCAGCCGCCGCGAGGCCATGGACGATCTGCGTCCATCCATCAATTGCGAACTCGGCTATCAGAAAGAGCGCGGACTGATCCGCATCATCACCTCCAATTACGACATCGGGGTCAAAGGCGACGACGTCACCTTCGACCAGCTCGCCGACGCTGGTGTGTACTTCCTCGGCGATCCGGATTCCGTCGCGCGCGAGCTTCGCGAATTCTACGATGCCACTGGCGGATTCGGCACGTTGTTGATCGTGACCGGCAAGAATTGGGCAACGCGCGAAAAAGTTTTTCGCTCCATGCGGCTGTTCGCCGAACAGGTAGCGCCGCAGCTTGCCGGCTTGGCACCGGCGCGTGATCCTGACACTGTCGCGGCGTGATCGGCTTAGCAGGGGGAGCAAACATGCGCCTCGGAATTTTTATGATGCCGGTGCACCCGCCGCACCGCTCGTTCACCGACACGCTGGCCGAAGACGAGGAGAAAGCGCTCCACGCCGACAAGCTTGGCTTCGATGAGATGTGGCTTGGCGAACATTTTACGGCGACGACCGAACCGATCCCGTCGCCGCTGATGTTCATGGCCGGCCTCGTGCCGCGCACCAAGAATCTGAAATTCGGCACCGGCGTGATCTGCTTGCCGAACCACGATCCGGCGATCGTCGCCGCCGAGGTAGCACAGTTCGATCACATGAGCCGCGGCCGCTTCATGCTCGGCATCGGTCCCGGCGGCCTATTGTCCGACTTCGAGCTATTCGGCAACGCCGACCGTGGCGTGCGCGCACGCAAAACCATGGAAGCCATCGCGACCATAAAGCGCATATGGGCGCAGGATCCGCCCTATGATGTTCCGGGCGAATTTCGCTCCGTGCAGATCAAGGAGGCGATCATCCCCGCGCTCGGCATCGGCTATATGCCGAAGCCGTTCCAGAAGCCGTATCCGCCAATCACGATGTCCGTATCCAGCCGCAACTCGCCGACCGCGCGCGTGGCTGGACAGCAAGGCTGGGGCATCCTGTCGGGTAACAACATGCCGGCCAACGCCGTGGCGACCCATTGGGTCAGTTACAGCAAGGCCTGCGCCGAGGCGGGGCACCCTGTCAGCGGCGAAAACTGGCGCGTGTCACGCAACATCATGGTGGCGCCAAGCGACAGCGAAGCCCGCGACCGCGTGTTCAGCGAGCAGGGCTCGAACCGCTACTTCTACACCTATATGCGCGAAGTGCTGTCGCGGGTCGGCATTCTGTCGGTCATGAAGCCCGACCCAAACATGGCGGACGATGAGGCGACGGTCGACGTGATAACCGAAGGCTGCGCGCTCTACGGCTCGCCCAAGACCTTCCTCGACAAGCTCGCCGCCTTCCGCGACACCGTCGGCCCGTTCGGCACGCTGCTGATGACCGGCCTGGATTGGAGCGGCCCCAACGGCGCGTGGGAACGCGACTCGATGCGGCTCCTGGCCCAGGACGTCATGCCGAAATTTCGCCAGCACGTGATGGCGCAGGCGGCGGAGTGAGGCCACAACGCGATGGATCGAGAATGAAGGGTTTGCTGACGATCGTTGGCGTGATTCTTCTCCTGGCCGGACTTGTCTTCATGGGACAGGGCTCGCGCTACTTTCCCTATCCCGCCAGAAGCTTCATGGTCGGCGCGCCGGAATGGATCTATTACGGCGGCGGCATCGCGGCCGTAGGAATTGTTGTTCTGGTGATTGCCTCGCGTCTGTAGTCGTTCGCCTGATCAGCCGCTGAATCCGCCGCCATCCAGGAACGCCTGCTCTTCCGGCGTCGTGGCGCGCCCCAGCACGGAATTGCGGTGAGGAAAGCGCCCAAAGCGCCGGATGATATCGGCGTGCAGCTCGGCCCATTTGAGCAAGTCGGCGTCGCCGGTCGCATGCATCAGTGCTACGGCATGCTCCTGGTCTGCAAGTTCTTCCGAATGTTCGAACGGCAGGTAGAAGAAACTTCGTTGCGGCATTACGACCTGCTGATCGAAGCCCCTGGCAATGGCGCTACGCGCAACCGCTCGGGCGAGCGGGTCGGTCGCATACGCCCGCGCGCTGCCTCGGAACATGTTGCGCGGAAATTGGTCGAGTACGAGGAGAAGTGCGAGAGCGCCTTCTGGCCAATCCTCCCAAGCGCTCAGCCGACCGGCCGCAGCATCCTCGTAGGTCGCCGCAAATCGATTCCGGATTTCTGCATCGAAGTCGGCGTCGGGTTCGAACCAGCGGTCTGGACCGGCAGCGAGCCAGAACGCGAGGACGTCCTTGACGGCTTGCCTCGTCGGCGCGGTTTGTTCGTTCATGGCTGACTCCCATCCGGGAGAGTCGCAATGCGTCTGAGACGCGGCGATTTGGATTTACGCCAGAGCCTGGGCGACGGCCTTGCCGCACTCGACCGTGTTGGCAGTGCCGCCGAGATCGCGGGTGCGAAGCTTCGGCTCCGCCAGCACATTCTCGATGGCCTTTACGATGGCGGCAGCAGCTTCTTGTTCGCCGAGATGCTCGAGCATCATCGCGCCTGACCAGATCTGGCCGATCGGATTGGCGATCCTTTGCCCCGCAATATCGGGCGCCGAGCCGTGCACGGGCTCGAACACCGATGGAAATTTCCGCTCAGGATTGATGTTGCCGGACGGCGCGATGCCGATAGTCCCCGTACAGGCCGGGCCGAGATCGGAGAGAATGTCGCCGAACAAGTTCGACCCCACGACGACATTGAACTTGTCCGGCTTGAGCACGAACAACGCCGTCAGAATATCGATGTGATATTTGTCCCAATTCACGTCGGGAAAATTCTTCGACACTGCTTCGACTCGCTCGTCCCAGTACGGCATGGTGATAGCGATGCCGTTCGACTTGGTGGCCGACGTGAGGTGCTTCTTCGGCGTGTTGCGCGCAAGCTCAAACGCGAATTTGAGCACGCGATCGACGCCGGTGCGCGACATGACGGTCTCCTGCACGACCCCTTCGCGCTCGGTGCCGCCGAACATGCGCCCGCCGATGGCAGAATATTCGCCTTCGGTGTTTTCGCGCACCACCCAGAAGTCGATATCGCCCGGTTTGCGATTGGCGAGCGGGCACGGCACGCCGGGCATCAGCC
>JASHVC010000665.1 GCA_030039655.1 Xanthobacteraceae bacterium
CGGGGAATGGCAGGAAGGGCGGAATGCGAGGAATGTCATGGGCCAATTCGCGATAGGCCAACCGGTTCCGCGATTCGAGGATCCAAGGCTCGTCAAAGGCGGCGGACGCTACATTGCCGACATGGTGTTCCCCGGCATGGCTTTCGGCTATGTGCTGCGTTCACCGCACGCCCATGCGCGCATCCGCTCGATCGACACCACGAAAGCAAAGGCTGCGCCGGGTGTCCTAGCGGTGCTCACCGGGGCGGACTACAAGGCCGCAGGCTTTGGCGATCTGCCCGTTCCCGGCGGACTCAAGCGCCGCGACGGCGCGCCGGGATATCGGCCGCGCTACCCGGCTCTGGTTGAGGATCGCGTCCGAATGATCGGCGATTATGTCGCCTTTGTCGTCGCCGAGACCTACTACCAGGCGGTCGATGCAGCCGAAATGATCGAGGTCGACTACGAGGCGCTCCCGGCGATCGCCTCGACAGGCGATGCCGTGAATCCCGGCGTCCCTTTAGTGTGGGACGATTGCCCCAACAACGTCGGCTTCATCCAGGTTGAAGGCAACAAGGAGGCGACCGACGCGGCCTTCGCCAACGCCGCTCACGTCGTCAAACATCATTTCGTGATCAACCGGGTGACGGCGGCGACGATGGAGCCGCGCGGTTGCATCGGCCTGTTTGAACCGATCGAAGGTCGCTACACGATCTATACGACCTTGCAGCGTACGCATGTGTTTCAGACCGAACTGTCAAACTATGTGCTGAAAGTGCCCGACAGCAAGATCCGCGTTGTCTGCGGTGACATCGGCGGCAGCTTTGGCATGAAGTCCGCCGTCTACAATGAAGTCGCGCTGGTCTTGCTCGGCGCCAAAGTCGTCGGTCGTCCAGTCAAATGGGTGGCGACGCGCTCGGAGTCTTTCCTGTGCGATGCGCAGGCGCGCGACAACGTCACGGACGCGGAACTTGCGCTCGACAAGGATGGCAACTTCCTCGGCTTCCGCGCCAAGATCATCGCCGCCATCGGCGCCTATTTGCAGGTCGGCATGCCGGCCTTCACCGGCAATCTCGGCACGCTGGCGGGCGTCTACCGCACGCCCGCGTCCCACGTCGATGTCACTGCCGTGTTCACCAACACTCAACCCGTGCGCCCTTATCGCGGCAACGGCAGGCCAGAAGCCGGCTACATCATCGAGCGCATGGTCGACCTTGCGGCGGACCAGACGGGGATCGACCCTGCCGAACTGAGACGCCGCAATACTATCGCGGCCAGCGCCATGCCGTTCAAAACGAGCGTGACTTTCACGTACGATTGCGGCGAGTTCGAAAAAAACATGAACCTCGCGCTCGACGCTGCGGACAAGCGTGGCTTCGAGGCACGGCGCAAGGATTCGCGTCAGCGCGGCAAGCTGCGCGGGCTCGGCTTTTCCAACACCATCGAGCGCTCCGCCGCCGCCGGCCTTGAAGGCGCGGAAATCAGGTTCGACCGCACTGGCTCGGTGTCGATCTTTTCCGGCAGTATCAATCAGGGCCAGGGCCACGAAACGGCCTTCAAGCAGGTCGTGTGCGACCGGCTCGGCCTCGACCCGAAGGAAGTCACTTACATCCAGGGCGACACCGATCAAGTGTTCTTCGCCGAAGGCACTGGCGGCTCGCGCTCGGCCGCTTTCTCAGGTTCAGCCTTCACTCTGGCCGCCGAGAAAATAGAGACCAAGGCCAAGGCAATTGTCGCGAACATGCTCAAACTGCCGGTCGCCGATATCAACTTCGCCGAAGGCATCTTTTCCAGTCAGAAGACCAACCAAACCCTGACTATCAAGGAGGTCGCCAAGGCTTCGCTCGACCCGAAGAATTTACCGGAGGGAATGGAAGTCGGCCTCATCTCCACGGCGATCTATCAAGGCAAAGCGGCGAGCTACCCGAACGGCTGCCACGTCTGCGAACTCGAGATCGACGAGGAGACCGGCGAAGTCGAGATTCTCAATTACAGCGTCGTGGACGACGTAGGTACGGTGATCAATCCGCTGCTGCTGCACGGTCAGGTCGACGGCGGGATCGCCATGGGCATCGGTCAGATTTTGATGGAAGACATCAAATTCGACGAGCAGGGTCAGATTCTCACCGGATCGTTCATGGACTACGCCATGCCGCGCGCAGGTGACATGACTGGCTTCCACGTCGAGAGCAATCCGGTGCCTACCGAGACCAACCCGCTCGGCGTCAAGGGCGCCGGCGAAGCCGGCTGCGTCGGCGCCATGCCGGCGGTGGCGAATGCGCTGGTCGATGCGCTCTCGGTGCTCGGCATCAAGCACGTCGAAATGCCGGCGACGCCTGAGGTGTTGTGGAAGGCGATCCACGAAGCGCACGGCAAGGGGGCTTGAGGGCTTGAGCCGCTATTGCTCAAGTTTGATATTCGCTGCCTGAATAACCTTGGCCCACTTCTCGACGTCGCTCTTCATCAGCAGGCCAAAGTCGGCGCTCGTTTTCGGAGTCGTTGTGTCGCCGAGGCTGTTGAGGCGCGCTTTGACGGCAGGATCCACGATCGTTTCGTTGACCGCCTTGTTGAGGAGCGCAATGACGTCGGACGGCGTACCCTTTGGCGCCCCGATGCCAAGCCAGCCACTGGCTTCATAGCCAGGCAAGATGTCTGCGATCGGCGGTACGTCTGGCAGGCCGTCGAATTTCTGCGTCGTCGTCAGCCCGAGCGCGCGTAATTTGCCGGTCCGGACGAATTCCAGCGCCGACTGCACGGGGCCGATAAAACAATCGACCTGGCCGCTGATGACGTCGGGCAGCGGATTGCCGCGATAGGGCACGTGGGCGAGCTGAATCCCCGCCATTCTTTGAAACATCTCGCCGAAGACATGCGGCGCGCTGCCGACGCCGGCGGATGCCATGGTGACCTTGCCCGGATTGGCCTTGGCGTAGGCGATGAACTCCGGCAGCGTCTTTGCCGGAAAGGACGGGGTCACTTCGAAGACAAATGGCTCATTGTCGATGCTGGCGACCGGCACAATATCGCGCAGCAGATCGTAGTTGAGGTTTTGATACAGAGTGGCGTTGATGACATTGGCGGTGGTCAGCATCATCAGCATGTAGCCGTCGGGCGGCGCATGCGCCACATCGGCCGTCGCCAGATTGCTGCCGGCGCCCGGCCGGTTCTCGACCACCACGGACTGGCCGAGTTTCTCGCCGAGCGTTTGCGCAACGATCCGCCCGACAATGTCCGGCCCGCTGCCTGCCGGGAAGCCAACGATCAAACGGACGGGATGGGTCGGATAAGCCTCGCCCCAGGCCAGCGTTGTCAGGAATGGAAGCGTTGCCGCTCCCAGCGTCATCCCGTGAACGTGTCTCCGCGAAAACTTCATTCTGACCCTTCTCGGCATATTGCCCCTCCCCGGCGCATTGCTTTTCCGAGCTCTCACCCGCGCTGCGGGCCGCGCCTTTGCGTTGGAATTGTGTGCGCTCGCCGCCAGCATGTCCATCCGAGCTGTTCGCTCGCGACGCAGACCAGCAATGATCACGCCGCAATCACGGCCACACACTGAATCTCAATCATCATCTCTGGTTGCGCGAAGCCAGCAACCGTGATCGCGGCGCTTGCCGGAAAATCTTTGCCGAAGATTTCCGTGCGCAGCTCGGTCATCCGCGTGGTGTAACGCGCATCGATGAGAAACACCGTCATAGTAACGAGGTCGGCGAGCTTGGCCCCGGCTTGGGCCAGCGTTTTCTCGATATTGCGGAACGTCTGCCGGCATTGCGCATCGAAATCGCCGGCGAGCGACTTTCCGGTATCGTCCACCGCGCCGGTATGGCCCGCGAGCCAAAGGGTCTTGGCTGCCCCTTCGGTGATCACCACCGGCGAATAAGCGCGCTTCTCCGCACGCTCGCCGCGCACAAATGATTTCTTCATGGCTTGCTCCAACCTCGTGCCGAGTATCCACGCCTCTGCGGGCAGACATTAAAACCACATATGGCCGGGACAAGCCCAGCCGTGACGGCCTAGATTGATGTTATGGCTGTTTCCAACCCTGCTTCCAACGGCACCGCCCCCCTTGCCGGCATCCGCGTGCTCGAATTCTGCCACGCCATCATGGGCCCGAGCGCGGGCCTCATCCTCGCCGATCTTGGCGCGGACGTGATCAAGGTCGAACCGGTCGGCGGCGATACGACCCGTCGTCTTCCTGGCTTTGCCGCCGGCTTCTTCGGCACGTTCAATCGCAACAAGCGCAGCCTCGCCCTTGATCTCAAGGCTGCCGAAGGCCGCATGCTGCTGCATCGTCTCGTGGCAACGGCCGACGTAGCGATCGAAAATTACGCGCCCGGCACCATGGACCGCCTCGGCTGCGGGTTTGCGGATTTTGCCAAGACCAACCCTCGCATCGTGTACTGCGCACTCAAAGGCTTCCTCAGCGGTCCCTACGAGCATCGGCCGGCGCTCGATGAAGTGGTGCAATTCATGGCCGGGCTCGCGTATATGACCGGCCCGCCTGGACAGCCACTGCGCGCAGGTACCTCCATCGTCGACATCATGGGCGGCGCGTTCGCGGTCATCGCCATCCAGGCGGCGTTGCGGGAGCGCGACCAAACCGGACAGGGCCAGTTTGTCAAATCCGCGTTGTTCGAATCGACGGCGTTTTTGATGGCACAACATCTCGCCGGGCAGGCGATCACCGGCCGGGCGCCGCCGCCTATGCCCGCACGCGAAGGCGCATGGGGGATTTACGAGCCGTTTGCGACCGCCGACGGCGAGCAAATTTTTGTCGGCATCACGAGCGACAGCCAGTGGTATCGCTTCTGCGAGCATTTTCGCCGGGACGATTTGCTGCAGAACCCCGCATACAAGACCAATGAGGATCGCGTGCGCGAGCGCCCAACACTGCTGCCGGTCGTCGCCGCAATCGTTGTGCAGCACACGCGCGCGGCGCTTGCCGAAATCTTCGACCGCCTCGATATTCCATTCGCGCCGGTTGCTAAACCGGGCGACCTGTTCGACGACCCGCAGCTCAATGCCGGCGGCCGTATGCTTGAGATCGATTTTACCCGCAGCGTCTCCGCCAAGCTTCCGCGTCTGCCGATCGAGATCGGCACGCACGACCTCGGGCTTTCACGCCAGCCGCCGACGATCGGCGAGCATACGGGCGAAATCCTAACCGAGCTCGGCCTCAAGCCATCGGAGATCGAGGCGTTGCGCGAGCGCAATATCGTCACAGCCAAAGTGGCCCGCTAAGCTGGAACAAACCCATGAGCGATTTGCCCGCATCCATCCATATCAGCGAGGAAGGACCGCGCGAGGGGTTTCAGTTCGAGAAAGGCGCGATTCCCACCGAGCGAAAAATTGCGCTGATCGATGCGCTGTCACTGACCGGACTCGAACGCATCCAGATCGTCTCGTTCGTCAATCCGAAGAACGTGCCCGGCATGGCGGATGCCGATGAGGTCGTGGACAAGATCGCACCACAACCTGGGGTCACCTACACCGCGCTCTGGCTCAACGAAAAAGGCTTCGAACGCGCGCTGACGCACAAACAGCTCACCAATACCGGCACGATTCAACTCTGCGCGTCGGAGAAATTTCTCAAGCGCAACCAGAACCGCACGATGGAGCAGCAACTCGCCGGTCAGCACGCCATCGTCGAGATGTACAACGCCAGCGGCATTCCGGTGGAGCGCGGAAGCATCATGGCGGCCTTCGGCTGCAATTTCGAAGGCGACGTACCGGTGGCAAAGGTGGTCTCGCTGGTCGGCCAAGTTCTCGACGTGGCGAAGGAGCACGACGTCACACTCACCTATGTGACGCTCGCCGACACCATGGCGTGGGCGACACCATTGTCCATCAAGCGCGTCGTCGGCGCGCTGCGCGACGGCTGGCCCGATCTGAGCATCGCCCTGCATCTCCACGACACCCGCGGCATGGCGATTGCCAATGCATTCGCGGGCCTGGAAATGGGCGTGACGCGCTTCGACTCGTCCGTGGCCGGTCTTGGCGGCTGCCCGTTTGCCGGCCACACCGGGGCCGCCGGCAACGTGTGCACCGAGGACCTCGTATTCCTGTGCCACGAAATGGGAATAAAGACTGGCATCGATATCGATGCCATGATCGAATGCGCCCGGCTGGCCGAGGACGTCGTTGGCCATCCCCTCCCTGGCTCAGTGATGAAGGGCGGCACTCTGGCGCGATTCCGGCTCTGATCTTTCCCCTTGCAGGGGGTAGCGGCCTCGGCCTTAATACGTCGATCCAAAATTAATTATTATGCTGAAGAATCATGGGGTGCTGAAAAGCACGGGGACTTCTCG
>JASHVC010000666.1 GCA_030039655.1 Xanthobacteraceae bacterium
CATGGTGGCTTCCGTCACCTGCAGCGAGAAGGCTGCGTCTTCACCCGTCGCGGAGCGCAGAGAGACGTGGTGCATGAACTTTTATGTCACGGCCCTGGCCGCGAAGCGAGCATTCGGCTTCGGGATTATTTCTTCCCGTACACCGCGTTTGGATCGAACATCCGCTCCTCGCGGAATTCCAGCTTCACCGCGCCGCCCTTCTGTCCCATCGGCACCGTGCGGTAAAAGCACGAGTGTCGGCCGGTGTGGCAGGCGCCCGCCACCTGCTCGACCTTGATCCACACCGCGTCCTGGTCGCAGTCGACGCGCATCTCGACCACGCGCTGGGTATGTCCCGATGTCTCACCCTTGCGCCACAACGCGCCGCGCGAGCGGCTGTAGTACCACGCTTGTCCCGACGCGATGGTCTTGGCCAAAGCCTCGGCGTTCATGTAAGCGACCATGAGCACTTCGCCGGAGGCCGCGTCAGTAGTCACGCAGATGACCGTGCCGTCGGCCGCGAACTTGGGCGTGAGCGCAAGGCCCTCCTCGAGGTCAGCGGCCGAGCCGGGCGTGGCGAATGGCGGATCGTGCGACATGAAAAACGGGCCGACCTGCGGTCGCCTCATCCAATCGTTGCATAGCTCGACGGCGAAGCCCCGGTCTCTCGCCGCAGCCCACCGATGCCTATATAGTTGATTGCGATGCTGAACGAAGTCTACAACCGACGAATTATCGAGCTTGCGGGCACGATTCCTCGAATCGGACGCCTCCCTGATCCCGGTGCCACCGCCACCGCGCATTCCCGGCTGTGCGGCTCGACCGTGACGGTCGATCTGAAGATGGACGGCGATACGGTGACCGACTTTGCCCATGAGGTGAAGGCCTGTGCGCTCGGTCAGGCTTCGTCTTCGATCATGGCGCGCAACGTCATCGGCGCGAAGGCACAGGAGCTTCGCGAACTTCGCGAAACCGTGCGCAAGATGCTCAAAGAGAATGGCCAGCCGCCATCGAACGGTAAATGGGCCGACATCGCGGTGCTCGAGCCGGTGCGCGACTACAAGGCGCGGCACGCGTCGACCATGCTGACCTTCGACGCGGTCGTGGATGCCATCGGGCAGATCGAGGCCAAAAGAGCGGCCAACGGCGCGGCCAAAGATCCGGCGAAATCCGCGGCGGACTAACTTGCTCGACATCGTCAAATCCCCCCGCAACGCCCCTCGCCTGTTTGGGCGCGGGCTGGTTACGCTCTACCGCTACACCCTGTCTTGGCTGGTCGGCTCCCGCTGCCGGCACCTGCCCACCTGTTCCGAATACGCCGACCAGGCGATCGACCGTTTCGGTCTGTGGGCGGGCGGATGGATGACGCTGGCGCGCCTGCTGCGCTGTCATCCCTTGGGAACGGCTGGCCTCGATTTCGTCCCCGAGGCTTTGCCGGCGCGGGCGCGCTGGTACCTGCCATGGCGCTACGGGCGGTGGCGCGGCGTAAATGACAACGCTGCGACTGCCTGAGCTGGCGGCCAAATGCGACAATCATTGCTGGGACTGGCCGAGATTGGCCCTATGCGGGACCTGCAAGCAGGCCGGATGTTGGCCGCTGCCGCATGGAGGAAAAGAGGTTGCGGCGGTTGGCGATACCGCGGTCAATACGCAAAATACCTGAAATGTCCGGTGCAGCCACCGCAAGCCTCCCCTCATGAGTATCCCCGAGTGCCGGGTCTGCACGCTACGCAACTGTACGCCACGCAACTCACACTGCCGTCACAGCTCTGCGACGCACGACACACACCCCGTGCCGCACCTGAACGCGCTTGATGGCTAAACACGACACGCCCCGTGCGGACGCACCTTGACGGTCGTCACCCAATGAGGCGCCGATATGATGAGCCCATGATATCGTTTTGGAGATTCCGCGGCGTCTTTGCCGCAATCTTGGTCGTCAAGCCTAAATCTGGGGCGTGCCCTTTGTCGCTTACCAGCGGCGCGGCGTCGGCCGTGGCCGTGCTTACGGGCCGCTAGAGATTATTAAGCACCTAGGAGTCACGCTCAGCCGACTTGGGGCAATATCCGACGATGGTAGACACCAACACCGCCGTACCGCGCGACGGGGGGAACCCTTGCCTGTTCGCCCTGGCCGCTTGTCAGTTGAATGGCTTGGTGTCGGTAAGGGCTGAGCCGAACATTGGGTGACAAGCAAACAATCGATCCCGTTGTTCTAGCGGTGATGGCCGCGCTGGCATTGGTCGGCCTCATCGCCTTAACTCTGTTGATGATGCCGTGATCGTAAACCGAGCGTGAACGAGACACGGGATTGACTGGGCCGACAAAGCACGCCAAATCACGGACATCCGCTTACGCCGCATCGTAGGCAGCGAGTGAGCAACAGGAGCCAAAATGGTCGTCCTGACCTTTCCCGACGGCGCGCGTCGGGAATACCCTCCAAAAACCACCGGCTTCGACATCGCCAAAGGCATTTCGCCGTCGCTCGCCAAGCGCACCGTAGCCATGGCGCTCGACGGCAAGCCTGCCGACCTCTCCGATCCGATCGAGCACGACGCCAAGATCGAATTTTTGACCCGCGACGACCCGCGCGCGCTCGAGCTGATCCGCCATGACGCGGCGCACGTGCTGGCCGAAGCGGTGCAAACGCTTTGGCCCGGAACGCAGGTGACAATCGGGCCGGTGATCGACAACGGCTTCTATTACGACTTTTTCCGCAACGAGCCGTTCACCCCGGAAGACTTCGGCGCCATCGAGAAAAAGATGCGCGAGATCATCGCGCGCGACAAACCCTTCAGCAAAGAGGTGTGGTCGCGCGAGGACACCAAGCGCGTTTTTTCCGACATGGGCGAGAGCTTCAAGGTCGAACTGGTCGACGCCATCCCGAAAGACCAGCAAATCAAGATCTACAAGCAAGGCGAGTGGTTCGATCTGTGCCGCGGTCCGCACATGACCTCAACCGGCAAGATCGGCAACGCGTTCAAGCTGATGAAGGTCGCGGGCGCCTATTGGCGCGGGGATTCGAACCGCGAGATGCTCTCGCGCATCTACGGCACCGCGTTCGCCAAGCAGGAGGAGCTGGACGCCTACCTCAAGCAACTTGAGGAAGCAGAGAAACGCGACCACCGCCGCCTCGGCCGCGAAATGGATCTGTTTCACTTCCAGGAGGAAGCCCCCGGCTCCGTGTTCTGGCACCCCAAGGGTTGGACCTTGTTCCAGGCCTTGGAGAACTACATCCGCCGCCGGCAGGTGGAGAGCGGCTACGCCGAAGTCAACGCGCCGCAGCTCATCGATTCATCGTTGTGGGTGGCGTCCGGCCACATGGCGACATTCCGCGACGCCATGTTTCTCATCGAGCCGCGCCAGGAGGACGAACGCACTTACGTGGTCAAGCCGATGAACTGCCCCGGCCACGTCCAGATTTTCAAGAACGGCCTCAAGTCGTACCGCGATCTGCCGTACAAGATCGCCGAGTTCGGCAAGGTGCATCGCTTCGAGCCGTCGGGCGCGCTGCACGGGCTCATGCGCGTGCGCGCCTTCACCCAGGATGACGCGCACATCTTCATCACCGAACAGCAGATCGCCGAGGAGGTCATCAAGGTCAACGACCTGATCCTGTCGATCTATTCCGACTTCGGCTTCGACGACGTGCGCATCAAATTCTCCGACCGGCCGGAGAAGCGCATCGGCGATGATGCGGTGTGGGACAAGGCCGAGGCCGCGCTGAAGCAGGCCCTGGATGCTTCAGGCCGGCCGTGGACACTGAACAAAGGCGAAGGCGCGTTCTACGGGCCGAAGCTCGAATACGTCCTACGCGACGCCATCGGCCGCGACTGGCAATGCGGCACCGTGCAAGTCGATCTCAACATGCCGGGCCGCCTTGGCGCGTTCTACATCGACGAGCACTCAAACAAGGTCACTCCGGTGATGCTGCATCGCGCCATGTTCGGTTCGCTCGAACGCTTCACCGGAATCATGATCGAGCACTATGCCGGGCATCTGCCCTTGTGGCTGTCGCCGCTGCAGGCGGTGGTGGCAACCATCACTTCTGACGCCGACGACTATGCACACCACGCGATTGCGGCGGCGCGGCGCGCCGGGCTGCGCGTCGAAGGCGACCTGCGCAACGAGAAGATCAACTACAAGGTCCGCGAGCACTCCCTGGCGAAGGTGCCGGTCCTGCTCGTCGTCGGCAAGAAGGAGGCCGCGGAGCGCACCGTCTCGATCCGGCGCCTGGGCTCCGAGAAGCAGCAGACCATCCCGCTTGATGCCGCGCTCAGCGCGCTGACGCAGGAAGCGGTGCCACCGGACGTACGTCGGCTGCAGAAGGCGGCGTAGACTCGCCTCCGCGCGCCGACAACTCGACTTCGCCGTCGACGCCGTTGATGACCTTGAAATCACGCTGGTAGACGTGGCCTTCGTTGCGCGCCATCACATGATAGTCGCCTTCGGCCAGCACGAGACGAGGAAAAGCGCCCATCGGCTCCTTGATGATGTCGCCGTCAGGCGTCGACAGCGTCCACTGGGTGTTGGCCAGCGCCTCGCCGGTCTCGTTGACGAGCTTAAGCATGATGACCGCCGCCCTGTGAGTCACCACGATGTCGGTGAGCTTGGCAGCCTGCACCTGCACGTCTGAGCGAACCACCGAATTGACGTCGCCGTACGTCGATATGATGTAATAGGTCCCCTCGGGCAGCAGCACGACATCGCCGGCCATCACGTTCTGTGCGATCGGTCGACGCTCCGTGGTATTGAATTGGCTGCCGGGATAGATAGCGAACGAAGTTTGCCCGGTCGGGATACGCACGTCATTCACCCGGCCCTGCAGGCGGGTACCACCCGCTGGAATATCAAAAATCTCGCGCGTCGTATCGTTGCGCAGCTGCACCGCCCTCGCAGCGCTCGCCAGCCCAAAGCTCGCGTGCACCACATAGTCGCCCGGCGGCAACATGAAGGTCGGCGTCGCGGTCCGATCCTCCTTAACCAGACGGAACGTGCCGTTGAGATCGGGGGCAGCCGCGTAGATGCGCCAGATCAGGCCGCTGCTGATCAGCGGCGCCTCGCGTCCGTAGCGCGCGGCCACGGCCAGCGCCACGTGTCCGGCCGGAGCGGCGGGAACGGACTGGGCAAACGGCGGCGTCGGAGCTGCGTTGGACGGCGGCGCCAACGGCGAAGGGTACGTGAGTGTGGATCCAGGCGAACCGGGACCCGGCAGGATCTGGGGAGGCGTACCTCCCTGCGGTCCCATAAGGAATTGCGCGAATGCATGCGTCGGCGCCCAACCAACGGCGAACCACACCGTCGCAATGATGCAGCGCCAAAATCTGCCGGATCCCCACCCTCGCATACCGGCTTTTCTCGGTTTCAATCGCGGCAATTTCAAGCCGAATCGTCCGCGTCACACGCGGAGTACCAGTCGCCAAATGACGCATCCGGCCTGCCGGCCTGAGCGAAATTGAGATTTGGTGAAAAACCTTGTTGAAGCAAAATATTGAAGGCGATTCTCACTCCAATTTGTCGGGCGGCTTTCGGGCCGCTCTGACTTTCACCATATTCGTGCCCACGGCTTGTTGCCGTGCTCCGCTGGGCCGATCATTTGTGGCCCGTGGGTTCGGAGCGCGGAGAGAGGAGCCGCATCGTGTTGGACGTGTTGGATACGCTGTTTGGACGGCCAAGGACCGAGAGCCATTTGACCACGGATGACGTCACAACCGCGTCTGTTGAACCCGGACGCGGCCGGCCTTCCGTCGCACTGGTGCTCGGCAGCGGCGCAGCGCGCGGCTTTGCGCATATCGGAATCATACGGACACTTCTTGCCCACGACATTGTCCCCGACATTGTCATCGGCACTTCGATGGGAGCGTTGGTCGGCGGCTGCTACGCCAACAACCAGCTCGACAAGTTGGAGGAGTGGGCCAATTCGCTGACGCGGCGGCGCGTCATCAGTTATCTCGACGTGCGGCTCGGCGGCTCGGGCCTGATCAACGGCGGACGGTTGGCCAGGCTGCTCGGGGAATCCCTCGGCACAACGTTGATCGAAGACTTGCCGACACGCTTTGCCGCCATCGCGACGGAGATTGGCACCGGCCACGAAGTCTGGCTGACGCGCGGCTCCCTCTCGCTGGCACTGCGCGCCTCCTACGCCTTGCCGGGCGTATTTCCACCGGTCAGTATCGGTGGCCGCTGGCTGGTCGATGGCGCGCTGGTCAATCCCGTACCGGTCTCCGTTGCGAGGGCTTTCGGCGCGCGCGTCGTCATTGCCGTCAATCTCGATGCCGACCGTTTCGCCCGCGGCGCCACTATCGCAAGCCACGGCGCGGATCCCGGCGATGTCATATCGCCCGCGCCCGTCAAGCCGGGCAGCGGCCTCGGCCGCTTGCGGACCATGTTCGGCGCCGAGCGCGCGCTCAAGCGCGATCTCATGGCCGGTCCGGCACGGCCGAGTTTTTCGACGGTGATGATCGAATCCTTCAACATCATGCAGGATCGCCTCACCCGCATGCGCCTTGCTGGCGATCCGCCCGATGTGCACATCACGCCGCGCATCGGACACATCGGCTGGTTGGATTTTCATCGCGCCGCCGACGCCATCGAAGTTGGCCAGGCCGCCGCCGAGAAAGCATTGGATTCGATCAGCGAATCCATCGCCGAGCTGCGATAGAACTCCGCCGTATTGCGTCAGTGCGCGGTCTCGCTGCGCAATTCCGCGACGATTCTGGCGGTGATCTTGGATGGCTCGCTGCCAAAGCGGGTGGTAACGTAATTGACGACTGCTGCAATTTCGGTGTCGGAATAACTTTCTCCGAAAGCCGGCATCGAAATGACGCCCTTTGGCGTCAGCCGCCGCGTACCTGAGATTACGATCTGCGCCACGTTGGTGGCCGCAGGATCGTTGACCGCGCGGGCACCGGCGATCGTCGCATAAGGCGAAATCGCGCTGACGCCTGTCCAGTCATGGCAACTGACGCACGCTTGCTCGAAGACCTTCTTGCCGAGCGCGTCAGTGCTGACCTTGGCGGAGGGCGAAGCCGGCGCAGGCGGCGCGATCGTGGCTGGCAAGTCCGGGGAGGCAATCCCCGGCACGCTGCGCAGATAGACAACCAAGGCCCGAACATCGGATTCCGACATGCGGCTGAAACTCTGGTCCACGGCCTCGCCCATCGGCCCTGCGGCGGTACCGCGGTTGAGCGCATGGCCCGTGGAGAGATAGGCGAACACCTCATCGTCACTCCACGCGCCAAGGCCGGTGCCTTTGTCGGACGTGATGTTGAACGCTTGCCAACCGGCCGCTTGGGCGCCCGTGAATTTCTTCCGGTTATTGAGCGCAAACGCCAGATTGCGCGGCGTGTGGCACTCGCCACAATGCGCCAGCGCCTCGGCGAGATACGCACCCCTATTCCATCGCGCGCTCCGCGCCGCATTAGGCGTAAAGCGGGAATTGGCGCTGAAGCCCCAGGACCAAAAAATCATCGACCAGCGCTGATTGTAGGGAAAGCCCAGCGTATCGGCTTGGTTGGTCGCGCGCACTGCCGGCAGGCTGTACAGGTAAGCTTTGATGGCCAGAACGTCGGCATCGGTCATGTAAGTGTAGGACGTATACGGCATGGCCGGGTAAAGCCGCGCGCCATCCTTGCGAATGCCGCTATGCACCGCATTGAGAAAATCAGCGTCGCTGTAATCACCGATGCCGGTCTCTTTGTCCGCTGTGATGTTGGTCGAATACAGAGTCCCGAACGGCAATGAGAACGCGAGACCGCCAGCGTAGGCTGCCCCGCCAGGCGCGGTGTGGCAGACCTCGCAGTCAGCGGCGCGAGCGAGGTATTCGCCGCGCTTGATCTGATCCGCATTGGCGAGTTCAGCCGGCACCCCTGTCGGGTTAGCGCCCAGGTAATTGCCAAGCGAGACGATGGAGGCGCCGGCGAACGCCATCGGGCCGGGGTAAAATAGACGCCAAACATACGGCCCGAGCGCGACAAGCAGGGCCAGCGCAATGATCAATCCGATCCGGTTCTCGCGCATTGCGGCTACGCCTTCTTGACCGCAAGCGCAGCGCGGTCGATGGGCAACCGTCGCAGCGCAATTCCGGTCGCTGCGTAGATGGCGTTACGCAGTGCCGGCGGTCCGGCCGTCGCGCCAGTCTCGCCAATGCCGCCAGGGTTCTCGCCGCTCTTGATGACGTGGACATCGATGTTCGGCACTTGGTCGATGCGCAGCATGCGGTAGTCGTTGAAGTTCGACTGCAGCACCCGCCCGTTTGCGATCGTGACCTCGCCGTAAAGCGCAGCAGTGAGACCGAATATCAGGCCACCCTGCAATTGCGCGACAATCGTATCGGGATTGACTGCGATGCCGGTGTCCACGGCCGAGGTCAGGCGGCGCAGGTGAACCTCGCCGGCCTCATCGACTTCGGCCTCGACGACGGTCGCGATAAAGCTGGCGAACGACGGCATGACGCTCACGCCGCGTCCGGTCCGCGCCGGCACCGGCTGACCCCACCCCGATTTTTCCGCCACCAGGTCGAGCGCGGCCTTCAGGCGCGGATTGTTGCCGAGCATGCCGTGGCGGAAGGCGACCGGATCCATACCGGCCTTGCGCGCCAATTCGTCGACGAAGCATTCGGTGGCAAAGACGTTGTTGTTCGGCCCGACGCCGCGCCAGAAACCGGTCGGAACCCCCGGCGGTTCGGCCCGCACATATTCGACCTGCAGATTGGGGATGTCGTAGGGCTGATCGATAGCACTATCGACGGCGTCGATATCGACGCCGTTCGCAAAACCCGCGGGAAACCAGCGCGCCATAACCGACGAACCGGCGACGCGATATTTCCAGGCTACGATCTT
>JASHVC010000667.1 GCA_030039655.1 Xanthobacteraceae bacterium
TTACATAGCTACCTTGGAGGGCTGGCTGTCGGCGCAGCCGCTCGGCGCCGGCGGTCGCAACCTGAAGGAATTCGGATGGACGTGATCTTCCAGGTCGTCGTCCGCGGCCGCGTGCAGGGCGTCGGTTATCGCGCCTGGACCGAAGCGACTGCGGAGGAGCGCGGCGTCGAGGGCTGGGTGCGCAACTGCAGTGACGGCTCGGTCGAGGCGCTGTTCGCGGGACCGGAAGAGCTCGTCCTCACCATGATCGAACTTTGCCGTGAAGGACCGCCCGGCGCGCGCGTGGACACGATCGATCAGCGCGAGGCCAATACCGAAGATTTGGCGCTCCGGCGCCGCGGCGAGTTGTTCTCGGTGCTGGGAAGCGTCTGAGTATCGGCGCTTGCGCCGAACAGCGGTCCGAACGCTGCTCGCAGCGCTACGTCGACCTCGGGCATCGTCACCGTCAGGCCGAGATCGCCGAGGGAAGTGACGCCGTAGCGCGGCTCGCTCACCCCGCACGGCACGATGCCGGCAAAGTGTGTGAGCTCCGGCTCGATATTGAGCGCGAAACCGTGCAGCGTGACCCATTGCCGTACGCGAATGCCGATCGCGGCGATCTTGTCCTCGAATCCCTCACCCTTATCCGGCCGCCGTACCCACACGCCGATGCGGTCTTCGCGTCGTTCGCCACGCACATTGAATGAGGCAAGTGTCTGGATGAGCCATTCTTCGATGGTAGCGACGAAGCGGCGCACATCGGGCGCGCGGCGTCTGAGATCGAGCATCATGTAGCCGACCCGCTGGCCGGGCCCGTGATAAGTGAACTGGCCGCCGCGGCCGGACGGGTGGACTGGAAAGCGCGCCTCGATCAGCTCCTGTGGCCGTGCCGAAGTGCCGGCGGTGTAAAGAGCTGGGTGCTCGAGCAGCCAGACCAATTCGGGCGCTTCGCCGCGGGCGATGGCCGTAGCGCGCTCGGTCATGGCGGTAAGCGCCTGGTCGTAGTCGACCAACGCGTCGCTCACCAGCCATTCGACCGGGGGCGAGTCGCGCCCCGGCAAAAGCCCAATCGTCAGATCGTCGCGCGTAGGACCCATTTCGTCGGTCAACCAAGGCGAGAGCCTGCCCGCCGCAAATCCCGCCAAACATTAAGTATATAGCGCGTCCTTTAGAATAAGCAGTCGATTGCGCCCGGCAGGGTTTCCGCACCTTGTCCGCACACAGGCAAACTGTTACATCGGCGCCGTCACGAGCCCAATCGGCGCGTGTCCACCCCACATGCGGTCGTGGCGGAATGGCAGACGCACTAGCTTGAGGTGCTAGCGGGGCAACCCGTGGAGGTTCGAGTCCTCTCGACCGCACCAGTAACCCTTCCGATACCTTTCCGATCAATAAGTTACCGGTTTCATTGGATTTCCTACAGAGACTCTGCTACAGAAACGACTACAGAACATCTCTGTAGTAGAGTCCGTGATGCCCAAGGTCGCCATTCAACTCAAGCCCGCGCCTCGCGGTGGTTTCGTTGCTCGCAAATCCATTCCGCGCGACGTAGCGGAAGAGTACGGCAAACTGTTCGGCAAGGGCGCGCCGCAATGGGAGGCTTGGTTCAATAGCGGCCCTGTAAACCTCCAGCAGGCGTCGGCGAAGCAGCGCGAATGGTTGACCGAGGTAGAGGCGCGCATCGCTAACATTCGAGCAGGGCGCAATGGCGAGGGCCGGACGCTGACGCCGAAGGGCGCAAGGGCTTTGGCTGGCGAGTGGTACTCTTGGTTCGCGGCACGTATGGCGACCAATAAGTGGACGAAAGATCAGTGGCGTGCCTACCACGAAGCTGCCTGGGATGGCCTTTACAGCGTCATGGACGCTGGTCCGCCTCACGATGATCCATTTGAACACGTCGATATGAACTTCATCCGGCCGATCGTCGCCGACGAAGCCAAGACCGCCCAGTTCCTTGCCGCCAAGCGGCTCCAACTCGACCTACCATCGCGTGACATGTTCCTTGATTACGTGACCCGCGATTTCTTTGCCGCCCTGGATTTGTTGGTGCGCCGGGCCGACGGTGACTTTGGCGCGGACGACTACGCGAAGCGATTCCCGCGGCAAGGGGAGGGCGGCGGCGATCTCGATTTGACGGCATGGTCGCTGTTTGAACAGTGGATTGCGGAAGCCAAGCCAGCCGCAAGCACGGTCAATAGATGGCGTGCGGTGTTCCTAAAACTGCAAAACGACTTTCCGAATACCGGCGCGGCTGCGTTGCTGCCTGAACAAATGCAGGATTGGGCCAAGGGGCTGATAACTGCCGAGCGTGCTGCCGTCACTGTGCGCGATGTTTGGGTGATTGCCTGTCGCACGGTGTTCGCATGGGCCATCGGCCAAAACCTGATAACGCGCAACCCTTTCGCGGGCTTGCGGATCACTGTGCCGAAGAAAATCCGCACACGCGAAACCAAAGCGTTTACAGAGGACGAAGCCGGCACCATCCTAAGGGCCGCGATCAAGATTAAGGTTCGCACCAAGAGCGATGCCGCGAAACGATGGTGCCCGTGGCTCGCTGCTTATAACGGAGCACGCGCGGGTGAGTTAACGCAGTTGCGCGGGGCCGATGTATTCGAGCGGAACGGAATTTGGGCCATCAAGATTTCGCCAGAGGCGGGCACAGTGAAAAACCGAACGCCGCGCACTGTGCCGCTGCATGAGCACCTTATAGAGCAAGGCTTTATCGATTTCGTGAAGGCGAGCGGCAGACGACCGCTGTTCTATAATGAGGCCAAGAAAAAAACTGATGACGATCCAACGAATCCGAAGCGGCCCCGCGCCGTCAAAGCTCGCGAACGTCTGGCGGAATGGGTCCGTGAGATTGGTGTCACTGATCCGGAGCTGCAGCCGAATCACGCCTGGCGCCACACCTTCAAAAAGCTGGGCGACCGCGCCGGTATATCGGAGAAGATGCTCGACACGATCTGCGGTCACACGCAAGCGACCACCGGACGCAGCTACGGTGAGGCCGACCTTGCCGACAAGGCGGAGGCGTTACGGCGATTTCCGCGGTTCAAGATTTGAGTGGTCGTCCCTTGGCGCTTCGTGAGCACCAGACTACGAATCTGGGGGTCAGGAGTTCGAATCTCTTCGGGCGCGCCATCGTTGTTATTGATTTTCAAGGTCTTTTCTGTTCGCGTTTGTTCCGCAGCGTCGCTGGTTTGCAGTTGGTTTGCAAATTTTGTTCGCGGTGAGTTCTCGAAGTTAAAGATCGCCTCCTCGGCCAGACCGCGAGTTCGAGCGAGATAACGCTCCAAGATTTGGTGGACCGTTTTCAACGAGTGGCCAGTGATGGTCGCGATCTGCTGCGGGGTACTTCCTGCCTCCGAGAGCAAAGTGACCGTGGTTCCCCGAAGATCGTGGAAGTGTAACTTGGTCGTTTCCGCGAGGTCTGTATCGCCAATGTCCTCCAGTCCCGCCGCCTGCATCGCGGCATCCCACAGTTTCAAAAAATACCTCTTCTTGAATGAACGGCCGGTCTTGGTGCTGAGAATAAGTGTGGAGCGTCGATCCATGTTGTCCAGCATCTTGCGAAGAGCCTGGGTACAGGGAATCTCAATGACAGGACCGAGTTTCTTGCCCCTTCGCGATTTGCCCTGACGAAGCCGGATCAATTTGCCGTCATATGCTGACCAAGGCAGGCGAAGTAGATCGCCTTCGCGCTGACCCGTATGCAAGGCGAGAACTAAGGCGTAGCGTAGCTCAAGTGGCGCTACCTTCATAAAAGCTTCGATATGGTCCGGCAGCCAGATTATCTCGGATCGGTCGCTGTGGTAGAGCCGCTTGAACCCCTTCAGGTGATTGCCTGGCAGCTTCCCCCTTTCGACGGCCCAAGTGAGCATTGCCGAAACAATTGACAGGCGGTTGTCCGCCTCCCTGGCCCCGGAGCTTTTTACAACTTTGTCTCTCCACTCTAAGAAGTCAGTCCTTACACGCCAGTCATCAAGGGCAACGATCGGAAGGTCACCAAAAACCTTCTCAGCTTCGGTTATCATTCGACGATATTCTATCTGGGTGCTGCCGGCGAGGTTCTGAAACTCCGGGGAAAGAGTGTAATCTCTAACGAGGGAACCGAACGTCTCAACTCTATCAGGTCGTTTAAACTGTTCGGCAGCGGTGAAGTCTGCAAGGAATTCGGGAGAACCAGGCTCACCGCGCAGTCGATTCCCGCTGGCTCGGTGATACCAATACTTTCTACGAGTTCCGTCCCTCAGTCTCTTGTAGGTGCAAAATACGCCCTTGAGATTAGTTCGTACCACGATGTTTTCTCCACTCGTCGAGTGGATTCAATAGTTCTGTCGTGGCAATTCCACTCTGCTGGTCCATATTCATTTCAAGGAGGCGCCGATCATATCGTCGACCTGGAAGGGTCGGTCCAGGAATTTTTCCCTCGCGTCTTGCCTTGTAAAATGTGCTCAAGGACAAGCCGTACAGCTTTGCGGCTTCCTTGCAAGTCATGCCGCGGCTACTGTGGGTAATCGTCTGCGAAATGGTTGGGTAATGACTGGGTGTGGAATTCAAAAGGTGTTCTATCAATATATTCTCCTTACAAAGTTCTTCCTCCTAACAAAGTGCCCTTCGAGCGAAAAGCATTGCACCTCGACCTGCGGTTTTTCCGCCGCTGTGCAAAGAAGCTCGAGAATTGACGTGAAAGCGTTGTCTATAACACAAAGGGCGTTGGATGTCAAGGTAACATATTGTTTTGGCGGAAGTTTTTCGCTTCTTAGGCCGCTTCGACAACGGACTACGTCGTTATCCGAAGCTGTCCCGGAGGAGGCTAACCAAATGAGCCACGGTAAGTATTTTTTGACGACGATATGGCGACTGGTCCGGCTCGAAATCGTCGTTCCATTTGGAACACACCAACTGCTCTGTCAGACCTCTTCACTTATATCGCTCGGTCTGACGCGAACGGTGTGCCATTTAATACTCGTGTCACTGGCACGACTCTGTCGGAGGTCTTTTCATGGTCAGTTTACTGCTGGTACTTCTTTGCAATGCGAGTAAAGCTCTTCAGGAGCAATTCTCAGTAGCGTATCACAAAATCCATTTTCCATTTTAGAGCGGCAAACAAATAAAACAGTTGTTGCAATACAAAGCCGATTTTCGTATAAGATGAACATGGAAGAACGATCTGACTTGAAAGTCACTTAGTTCGTCCTCCCAATCAATCACTTCGTTGATTGACTTGGCGGCAAACACCGCCAAGAACTCCATTTCGCAATCGCGATTTGGACAATTTCAACCCGCTGATTTTCCAGCATATCTTAAGAGGAGAATAACATGGACGTTCTGGAACAAAAACTAAAGATTGATCAAGAGTTAGATAACTCCTTGCTTCGCCCGATCACCCGGGAACACCTCGATTGTGGTTGCGCAAACTGCGGTGGACATACTCAAGAGATCTACTTGACCTCGAATTGCCACGACAGCGCTAGTTTCGAGGCGGTTTACGACAAGCGCGATGGAACCCTAACACTGAGCTGTGACGTCTGCGGAGAACCTGTGGCCATTCTGCAGATTGCCGACAGTAAGCCCGTCAAGTCTCACTGAGAATCTTTCGGGTTTTCGGACAGACCATTTCTCCACATGGGAGGCAGCCGAACAGCGCTTCCCGTGTTGGAGAGGGCCGCTCTCGATCAAAGCAACGACGTGAAGAAGAACAGGCAATTGTTTGACACCAATCTAACAAAGAGAAAGAAAGGACCAAGAATATGAGTGTTGGTTATGGCGCGATTTATGTAGGTGGAGATTACAAAGGCGACCTAGAAGCTATTGTAAGAGTAATGAACCAGTTGGATTGGGGTGATAGCTATGACACCAAATTTGAAGTGATTAATAGCTCAGTCGTTCCGAAGCTTGGGTGGGCAGAATATCCAACTGCTATGCCTCGTTGCTATGTTCGAGACGACGGAACTCCCATTCCCTACAACGAAATAGACGAGGACGTCGAATTTGAATGCGATCTGGAAGACGTCGAGTTGCCAATACTCAGCCGAGACATATCGCCGCTGCTCGAAAGCGGCACATTGCGAGTATGCGCAGAAAGTCATGAACGTGAAAATATGTATTTAACAACACTCAAGATTTCTTCCGACGGTAAAGTAGAGGAAACGGCTCAATTTATTTCATTTAGCGAAGCTGACGTCGAAGAAGCTCAAAAATGGGTCTTCGAACCGAGATCAGACCTCAGTCAGTTCATGTAACTAGAGCAATTTCCTCTGTTGAGAATCAATTTTTGTTCGGCGCCCTGCGGTTCAGGAAAGACATATCAGATTATCGAAAGGGCCTCCCAGTTAGCAGCCAAGGGCGAAAACGTTCTCGTCCTTCAGCCGACGAAAGAGCTTATCGATAAGACTGTCGAGCAAGAGCTTCTGGCTCGATCTAATCCTCCGAAATATGTGAAGTTCTACACGACCCCCGAAAACGCTAAGTCTGTCGGCGGTCAACTAGCCGAACACTTCAGGTATCCCCCCGATTGCGGGCACATAGTGTTGTCGACACACCAGGTTCTTCCCTTCATTCCATTCTGGACGAACAAAAACTCCTGGCATGTTCTCGTTGACGAAGAGCTGCAGGTCGTAAAGCACAACTCCCGTAATCTGCCTAAGACTCATGACCTGATTACTGACCACATTGACTTAGTGCCTCACGACAGCATCTACAGCCGGATAGTAGTCACCGACCTTGACAGCATGTCGGCTATCGCTTGCAACAAGGAGAAGGATGAAATCTACGAGTGGTTCCGAGAAATCGCCCAACTGCTGACCAACGAGAATTGGAAGTCCTTCGTCAACACTGAGATGTACCACAAACTGAAGGAGGGCAAAGGCGAACGGCTTTCGATCCACTCGACCCTCTCACCCAAAGTTCTCTCAGGTTTCGGCTCAGCCACAATGTCCTCGGCGAACTTCCAAGACACGCTGATCTATAAGCTCTGGGGGAGGGAGGGCGTCGACTTCCATGAGGACGTCGAGCTGTCAAAGAGCCTTCGTTTCCAAGGGCACTCGAACGGGCACCTAATCACAATAAAATATGCAACCGAGCTTCCATGGTCGAAGTCCTTACAGGGTCGAAAGGCTCAACCCGACGATCAACAGGGGAGAACGGTCCTAATCGAGTATATCGAGGCAGCAAAGGCAGAGTTCCAGGACAAGCCCTTCCTCTGGCAGGCCAATAAGTCGCTGCAGGGCAATCCCTTCGGGTTCAACGGCCAGCAACTGCCTAATGTTCCCCACGGGCTCAATGACTATTCCCAATTCGATTGTTTGTGCTTCCTGTCAGCCTTGAATCCTTGGCCTGACCATTTTCATTTCCTGAAGTCTCGTGGTCTCAGCAACGAAGAAGTTCACACAGCCATTTACTGTTCGGCGGTGTACCAGTCAGTTATGCGAACTTCGATCCGCGACCCTGAGAACTTGAATCCAAAGACAATCATAGTCCCTGACCGAACAGCCGCTGAATATCTCAAAAAGCTCTTCCCTGGTTCCCAAATCGAAAAATTGAACACCGCTATTTCAGAGACCAATAACAAGCTCGGAGGTCGTCCCAGGAAGCACAAGTCCACCTCAGATCGAGTCAAGTCTCACCGAACAACTAAGAAACTCAAAAAGCTCCAAAACCTG
>JASHVC010000668.1 GCA_030039655.1 Xanthobacteraceae bacterium
AGGCATCGTAGCAATAAAACCAATCCGTATCGGTCGGGCCGCGCATCCAGGTGTTGGCGATGGAGATTTCCTGGACCTTGCCGACGCGCGGAATTCGCGTCGCCTCGTAGCAGCGGAATGCCTCCGTCGGATCGTCGAATTGAGCCAAGCAGCGGCTCAGGATGGCGCCGTCTTCGACCGCCATGGCGCCGCCGGCGGCCATGAAGGGCCGCATCGGATGACAGGCGTCGCCGAGCAAAACCATGCGGCCGCTGCTCCAGCGATCGTTGCGTTCGCGATCGAAGACCGGCCAGAGGCTCACGCTGTCGACCGCGTGCAGCACGCGCTGCAAGTCCGCGTGAAAGCCCATGAACGCTTCAAGATATCGCTCGCGCGTTGTTGGTACTGAGGCTTCGTCGCTGTCCCATCCCTCCGCCGGCACCACGCCGATGGCGTAGATTTCGTCGCGCCGCCCTGTCAGGTAGTAGGGCAGGCAGTGGCGATCGGTGCCCCACCATTTGGTGCAGTCTGGGATCTTGAGGCCGTTGAGACGCGCCGCCGGAAAGATCGCTCGATAAGCCGTAGCGCCGACAAACTGCGGCGGCTCGCGGTCGACGACGAACTCCCGCACCTTGGAGCGAATGCCGTCAGCGCCGATGACGATATCAGCGTCGGCAGTAGCGCCGTTGGCAAACACGAGGCGCAGGGTACCGCCCGTCTCCCGCACATCCATTAGCTGATGATCGAACGCGATCGTACCGCGAGTTACGCCGCGTTCCAGCACTGCGTGGAGATCGCCGCGATGGATGTGGACGTAAGGCCCGCCGTAGTGCCGCTCAGCCTCTGCGTCGAATACGAACTCGGCCATGGTCTCGCCGGTGTCCCAGGCGCGGCTGACGTAACTCTGCGATTTGATGCCGGCAGCGATCAGTCCGTCTTCCAGGCCGAGACGGCGCAGCACTTTGGTGACGTTAGCGGAAAGAATAATTCCGGCGCCAATGCGCGAGAACGCCGGCGCCTGCTCGTAGACTTTAACCGCAAAGCCCGAGCGCTGCAAAAAGCCCGCGGCCGTCAACCCGCCGAGCCCGGCGCCGATGACGGCGATCCGCTTTTTTTGATTCATTAATGCGCGGTTTGCTTCGGCTCCTCGACGCGCAAAAAGCCAAGCCGCTGCATCACCGGCTCGTCGGTGACGCGCAACATCAGCGCATCGTCGGCGGCCTCGTGGAAATGCGGCCGCCAGGCGGGCGCTGCGATCACGTCGCCGCGCTTCCACTCGAAGCGCTCGCCGTCCACCGTCGTTGCGCCGTTGCCTTTGACGATCGCGTAGATGTTGTTCGCGGTGGTCTGTAGGGCCGCGGTTTTGACTCGCGGGGCAAGCCGCATCATGTGCAGGCCGATCGTATCCATCGCCGGCTTGCCGAGTTCGACGTGAGTGGCGAAGGGGCCTGACGGCTCCGCTTTGGCGGCATCGAGCCGTTTAACCGTATCGGTCAGCGTGAACACGAACGGGGAATCCGTCGTGGGCGGCGGGCCGGAGGCTGCGCCCTTGCCGTCCTCGCTTTCCTCTTCGTTCGGCTCAAAGAACATCGGCTCGAGCAACTGCACCAGCGGCACGTCCAAAAAGTCGAGCCAATAGGCGCAGGCGCGGCTGTCGTTGCCGTGGCCGTGGGCACACCAGTTGGGCGTGAGCAGCACGTCGCCCGGCTCCATGGCGATCTTGACGCCGTCGACCTCGGTGTACACGCCCGGCTCGGAGTCGAGAATGAGCCGCAGTGCATTCGGCGTATGGCGATGCGAGCGCGCCCATTCCCCCGGCATGATCATCTGATAAGCGGACACCATGGTCCGCACAGTGCCGTAGCTCGCGTCCGACACCGGATTATAAAGGATAAGATTGCGCCGCTCGGCGAGCTCAGTGTTGATGAGCCGTCCGGCCGCGTCGAGCGCGCCGCGCGCCTGCTCGTATTTCCAATGGGCCGGCGCGAAATTCTTCTTCGGCTCATGCCAAAGCGACGCGACCTTCTTGTTCCAGCCCGGCGCAATGCCGACGAGGGGCAACTTGCCGTACAGCTCTTCAAGCGTACCGGCTTGGGCGAGTTCTTCGCGGGAGGGGACTTTGCTCATGATGGCGCTTCCTCGGTGATGAGCTGCTTATAACAAGTATTGGTGCTTCGTGCTTCCCCCGCAAGCGTATGGCTATTAGGCGCCGCGATCACACTTGCTCATGCGAATTCCCTCTCCCCGGCGGGGAGAGGGTCAGGGTGAGGGGGTTCGGACACTTCGGTTCTGATCCACCGCGCCCCTCACCCCATCCCTCTCCCCAATGGGGAGAGGGGGAAGAGCCGCTCCGCGCAAAACATCGATCAGGTACAGCGGATCCGCGGGCATGCGGCCGTCGCGCCAGGCCACATGGCCGTCGGGGCGCATCAGCACGAACCGGCGCTCATAGAGGGCGGCAACTTTCGGCTCGTGAAGCGCGACGAATTCCATCGGTACGCCTCGCGCCCGCGCGGCATCGAGCAGGGGGGCGGCCTCGGCGGCCTCCGCATCGAAACCGATAAGAGTAAAGCCGCGGCCGAACAGATCCAGGGTCGAGCGGCCGTCGGCGAGCCAGGCGTGCGGGGCGCGATGACCCGGGCGCGCAGTCGCCACGTAGGTTCGCGCCTCGTCCGGTGGCGGCGGTGTCGCGTCGGGCCAACAGATCGGCGAGCCCTCGTAGCGATAACCGAGATGGATGCCGAGCGTGAACCACTCGCGCCGCATGGTTTCGCTGAACTCGCGACCGACCTTGGCACGCGTCGCCGCGCCCTCCGGCGTGTCGTCGTTGATGTCGGGGTGGCCGACAACCGAGAGCATGCGGCGCAGATTGCCGCTCGCCTCCGCGACGTTGCGCGCGCCGACGGGCTGGCGTTCCACGGCATAGGAATCGAGCAGGCGGTCGCCGCCCCAGCCTTCGAGGGTAGCGGCGAGCTTCCAGGATAGATCGACCGCATCGCCGATCCCGGTGTTCATGCCGAAGCCGCCGGTCGGCGACATGGCGTGGGCGACGTCGCCGGCAATGAAACCGCGGCCGTTGCGATAGCTTTTGGCGACCAGTTCGCGCCGCACCCAGGGCAGCACGCTCAGAATCTCGAACTCGAAATCGCAGCCGACGGCCCGCCGGATCGCGGCTGCGATTTCCTCCTTCGTGTATTCGCGCTGCTCCGAGCCGCCGATAATGGAGAAGCGCCACTCGTCGCGGCCGTTGATCGCCACGATGGTCGCCCAGGTGCCTTCTGGGCCGATGAGGATATGGCGGTAGGCCTTGCCCTTGTCGTGCAGCGCGAGCAGGTGCGGGCAGCGGAAGATGACATTCGTCGTGTAGGTGAGCACCGCATTGCCGGACATGCCGACGCCGAGTGTCTCGCGCACCAGGCTGCGCGCCCCGTCGCAGCCGACGATATAACGCGCGCGGATTTGTTCGCGCGCGCCTGTGTCGGCGTTCTCCACCGTCGCGGTCACCGCCTCGGAGTCTTGCGCGAAGGAGAGGAGCCGCGTGCGATAACGGAGCGTCACGCTTTTCTGTGCGGCCGCGAATTCACGCAGGATCGGATCGAACATGTTTTGCGGGCAGCGCTCGCGCCGCTGCGGGCTCTCCGGCGGCGGGGGCGCCTGGCCGATGCCGGGAAAGCGCTCGCGGCCGAGCTCGTAGCCGGTCAGACTCGTCAGATAGATATTGTCCTGCGCGTAGTCGCGCGGATAGGGCGACGCTTCGACCGCGCCCACCAGCCCCCAGCGCCGACAGAACTCCATGGTGCGAACGCCGACGAGATCCATGCGCGGCTGATAGATCGAGCCGTCGGTCTGTTCGATGAGCAGGCACCGGATGCCTCGCCAGCCAAGGTCACCGGCAAGCGCCAGCCCAACCGGGCCGCCGCCGACAATGAGAACCGGTTCGACTTTTTCCCGCGCGTCACTGGCACTTGGCATTGAGGCGATGATACGCGGACGCGACCCGCAAAGGAAACGGCGACGCCGATCCTATTTCGCGCCCCCTAATGCCTCGGACGCAATGCGCTGCGAGAACGGGCAGGCTTACCGTTATCCTCAGGATGACGGGAACGGCTTTGCGGAGCT
>JASHVC010000669.1 GCA_030039655.1 Xanthobacteraceae bacterium
GCGCGGTCGAAGTCCAACGGATAGATCTTGTCCATCGACACGCCGTCGGCAAGCAGCGCGTAGATGCAGTTGCGCTGCGGGTCGCTGGTGCACAGTGAGCGGCCTCCAGGAAACCTCTGCACGTCCCAGAAATCGGCCCATGACCGCGGCGCGCCGTTGGGAAACTTGTCGGCGCGGTAGCACAGGTTCGTGCCCAGGATGGCGAAGGCGACGCCGTAACCGTTGGCGACGATGGCATTGTCGGGTAGCGCCCCTTTCTTGAAGATGGTCCAATCGATCGGTTCTGCGAGCCCTTCGCGGCTGGCGCGCAGCCACAACATGGAATTGATCGAGGTCATGTCGAACTCGTAATTCCCGGATTGAACTTGCGCCTTGACGCGGGCGTAGGACACCGGCGTCACGGTGCGCACCTCAATTCCGGTCGCTGCTGTGAAAGGCTTGAAGTAGGCGACCTCCTGGGCGGCCGTGTAGCTGCCACCCCAGGAGTTGACATAAAGCGTCCGGGTTTGCGCAATGGTTCGTTCCGTAATCAACAGCGGCGCAAGCGCCGCAGTGGCTCCGGCCGTGCGTAGAAATCGCCGCCGTCCGCGGTCGAAACGCCATTTCCTCATCGCGCTCTCCGTTGTGTCAGAGCGAGCGGCCGCAATCTTAGCGCCGCGCGAGCACGTGCGCATCCGTGGGCGCCCAGGCCAGGCGAAGGACCGTGCCGGGCGCCAGCACTTCGGGTTCGGGGCCGAGGAGGCGCGCGCGGATCGGTAGGCCGTTGATCTTGCCGATCGCCAGGATTGAATCTCCGTAGTTGATGATGTCATCGACCGTCATCTCGAATTCGTTTTCGCCCGGCGCGCCGCTATTTGGCCTCTGCCGCAACTGCTCGGGGCGGATCAGGAGATCGACTTCGCCCGCCGAAACATTCGCGCGGGCAATGCGTACCGGGCCTATGCCGGTAAGCTCGACGACGTCGGGGTGGGAGGCGTCGATCTTTCCCGGAAAAATATTACTGTCGCCGATGAATTCGGCGACGAAGCGGTTGGCCGGACGTTGGTACACTTCGAGCGGCGTGCCCACTTGCGCGAGCCGTCCATGGCTGAACACGGCGACGCGGTCCGACATGGTCATGGCTTCGGTCTGATCGTGAGTCACGTAGATCATGGTAATGCCCAGCTCGCGATGGATGCGCTTGATCTCGACCTGCATCTGCTCGCGCAAATTCTTATCGAGGGCACCGAGCGGCTCGTCGAGGAGCAGAACATCGGGATTGAAGACGAGGCCGCGCGCCAGCGCCACGCGCTGCTGCTGGCCGCCCGAAAGCTCTCGCGGATGCCGGTCGGCCAAGTCGCGCAAGCCAACAAGCGCCAGCATCTGTTCGGCCCTGGCATTGATCTCATGCTTCGGGAAGCGGCGCATCTGCAGCGGAAACAATACGTTTTGCCGTGCGGTCATGTGCGGAAACAAGGCGTAGTTCTGAAATACCATACCGATGTTGCGCTGATAGGGTTTGCTCAGCGTCAGATCGTGGCCATCCAAGGCGATGACGCCGCTTGACGGGCTCTCAAAGCCCGCGATCATAAGCAAGGTGGTGGTTTTGCCCGACCCGCTGGGGCCCAACAAGGTGACGAACTCGCCGCGAGTGATGTCGATCGAAATGTCGTCGACGGCGTTGGTTTTTCCGTCATACGATTTCACGAGATCGCGCAGGCTGAGATAGCCCGTCATGCGCCGCTATCCGGCCTTGCCACGATCAGCGCGTCGACGACGATCGCGCCGCGTCCCCGCGGCAGCACCTTGATCGGATTGAGATCGATCTCGGCGATGTCAGCGGAATTGTGCCAGGCAAAATCGGCCAGGGAGTAAAGGCAGGCAGCGAGGCTTTCAACGTCCGCCTCTCCGGCCCCGCGGATTGCACCGAGTAGCGCAGCACCCCGCGTCTCGGCGATCATCGCCTCGGCATCGCCTTCGCGCAGCGGCAGCACGCGCAATGCGAAGTCGCGTATCACTTCGATAGCCGTGCCTCCCATGCCGAAGGCAAGGGACAGGCCGAAATCGGGGTCACGCGAAACACCCGCAAACACCTCGATGCCATCGGCGACGAACTCTTGCACCAGCCAAGCGAAGTCGGACGGACGCGGGGCAAGGCTTTCTGCGCGCTTGCTCAATCGCGCGAACGCGCCCGCCAGTTCCTCTTCGGTCTTGAGGTTGACGGCGACGAGGCCAAGCTCGGTCTTGTGTGCGATGGAGTCGGAAAGGGCCTTTAGCACAACCGGATAGCCGAACGCCTGCGCGGCCTTTGCGGCCTCCGCGACCGTTTCAACACGCCGTTCGCGCGTCACTGCGATCCCGCATGTTGCGAAGAGCCGCTTCGCATCGAATTCGTTGATGGTTCGCCGCCCCCCGGTAAGGTGGTCGCTGAGGCGGGCCTGCGGTCGGGCAGTGTTTGCGCGAATGGGCTTCGGTCCGAGGGTCCAGCGGCCGACGCGCTCGAGGGCGCCGAGACCCTGTCGTGTGCCGCCGATGACGACGAGTCCCGACTGCCGCATGGCCTCGATCTGCTTGCGGTTCATGACGCCCGACCGGGTGCTCAGCAGGTAATGCGGCTTTTTGCTCGCTCGCGCGGCTTCCGCCAGCATGACCACATTCTCGAGCACCCGGCCCGGATGACCGATAAAGGGATCGTCCGAGGTGTCGTTGCAATACACCACCGAGTCGATGCGATCGCTCTTGTCCACGACCGACATGGCGTGCGGTAGGTTGACCGCGTAATTGCCGTTGCCCCAGGCATCGAACGGATTGCCGTCGCCGGTGATCCGGCCGATGACGCGCTCGACCTCGGTGCGCTCGTCGGGTGACAGCGGCGGCAGATCGAGGCCGAGCGCCGTCGCGTTGTCGAGGATCAACTCCGAAAGTCCGCCCGAACCTGTGATGACGGAGATGCCGCGTCCGCGCGGCCAGCGCTCGCCCTGGCACACCGCCAAAACTTCGGTCATCTCGTCCAGATCGCTGACCTCGATGGCGCGGTGGGCGCGCAGTAATTCCGAGAAGACCCGCGACGAGCCCGCAAGGCCGCCGGTGTGGCTGGTGATCGCCCGTTGGCTGCGTTCACTGCGTCCCACCTTGATCACAACCACGGGCTTACCGCCGCTCGCGGCGCGGTCGAGCGCTGCGACATACCTTTCCGGTTCGCGCACCGTTTCGGTGAATGTTGCGATAATCTTCGTGTTGGGGTCGTCGATCAGATATTCGATGTAATCGACGGTTCTGGTCACCGCCTCGTTGCCTGCGGAAACCGACAGGCTGATACCGAAACGGCGCAGATCGGAGAGCAAGGCGATACACACCGAGCCGCTCTGGGACACAATGCCAACATTGCCGACGATGGCTGCCGGATCCATGATGTTTTGTTTGTAGGTGGTGGCACGCGCGGGCGGATTGAGGATACCCATGCAGTTCGGCCCGCAGATCGGCATGCCGGCTTCGCGCGCCATTCCGGCGATCTCTTCCTGAAGCTTGGCGCCGTCGGCGCCGGTCTCGGCAAATCCGCTGTCGTAGATCACGGCGGCCCGCGCGCCGCGCTTCGCGGCGAGCCGCATCTGCTCTGGGATCAGCGGATTACGGATGCTGAAGACGACGACGTCGGGAGCTTCCGGCAGATCGGTCAAACTGGGATAGCAGGCGATGTTGAGGACGGTCGTGTACTTCGGATTTACGGGATAGATGGGTCCGGTGAAGCCAATCGCTCCGAGCGACTCCATCACGGCGCGGCCGGGCCCACCACGATCGGTAGCGCCGACAATCGCCACGGAGCGGGGCTTCACGAGGGGATCAAGTCGCATGGGCGGTCCCTCGGCGGACGACAAGGGAGATCAGCACACCGGCAAGCACCGCGCCGGTGAGGAGGGTGGAAACGACGGCGATCACGGGATCGGATTCGAGGCGGATGCTTTCAAACATTCTCTTCGGCAGCGTCGAGGCGTCCCGCCCGGCTATAAAGATCGCCACCACGGCCTCATTGAAGGAGTGGAGAAAGGTAAAAAGTGCGCCGATCAGAATGCCTGGCCGCAACACCGGAAACGTCACCCACAAGAAGGTGCGGAACGGGCCGGCGCCCGCGCTGTTGGCGGCACGTTCGAGGTTGCGGTCGAAGCCCTTGAGTGAAGCGCAAATGACCAGAAAGGCCACCGGGATCGATAAGGCGCTGTGCGCGACGATCACGCCGCTACGCGTTCCGACCAGATGGATACGGCTGAGAAATCCGTAATAGCCGAGCGCGCTGACGACACCTGGGACGATCAGCGGCAGGGTGACGATCAGGTTCATCGCGCTTTTGCCGCGGAAGCGGTAGCGCACGTAGCCGAGTGCCGCCGGCAACGCCACCGCCATAGTAACCACCATGCAGCCAAATGCGATGACGAATGAATTCGCCGTGGCGCTCAACCAAGCGCCGTTGTGGAAATAACGAGCGTAGTAGCCGAACCAATAACCTGGCGGCGGGAACTCGAAGGAAATCGCGGTTGAGAACGACATCGGCACGATGATGAGCATCGGCGCGATCAAGAACAGCGCCACAATGGTCGCTAGGGCGAGGGGAATGTGGCGCGCCATCCCTATCCCCACAGCCGATCGAGGCCGGCGAAGCGGTTGTAGATGGCAAGCAGGATCAGCGTCATTGCCAGCAGTGTCGTGGCAATCGCCGAAGCGAAGCCCCACGCCAGCAAATCCTCGATCTGCTGGTTGATGAGCTGTGAAATCATCATATCCCGTGGTGTGCCAAGCAAAATCGGCGTGATGTAGAAGCCAAGACAGATGGTGAAGACCAGCACGCTGCCATTGACCACACCGGGCAGGCTCAGCGGAAGAAAGACGTGGCGAAAAGCATGAAGCGGGCTCGCGCCAAGACTCTCGGCGGCGCGCAGATAGGCGGGATCGATTTTGCGCATCACGCCGTAGAGCGCGAACACCATGTAGGGCAGCAGAATGTGGGTCATGCCCAAGGTCGAGCTGAACGAGGTGAATAGAAGCTGCGGCGGCCGTCCCAGTCCTGCGAAGGCATAGAATGCGCTAAGCGGACCTTTGTTGCCAAGGATCACCAGCCACGCATAAGTGCGCACGACAAAGCCGGTCCAGAAACTCAAGCCAACGGCGAGGAGAAAGACGACCGCAATCCAATCGTTGCGACGCGCCATCACGTAAGCGAGCGGGTATCCGAGTGCGAGGCACAAGAACGTAACGATGAGAGACACCTTGAAGGTGTGCAGCATCACGTTTGTGTAGAGTGGGACCGTAAACAGGCGGCGATAATTGCCGAGCGAGAGCGCCGGATCGGTGACGCTGAGTACGAGGATGTAGCCGATCGGGATGACGAAGAGGACGATCAGGTATAGTGCCGCAGGAGCGACCAGCAACCCGACCGTCGCCGCTTCGCCGGAGCGGCGACGCGCCAATGCTGGTTGAGGCGCGGGGTTCGTCAACTCGCCGTCCATAGCCCGAGCGATGCGCGGTAGAACTCTCGTGCGCTGCACGCTTCGTTGCAGCGTGTCTCGCAAATTATGTACCATAGTCAGACGTGATGTAGCATAGCCCGCCTATCGGGCCCACGCGCCGGGTTCGCAAAGCATGATTGGCTGATTGCACTCGCGAGAGGGGTAGCCGTGACCAAGCCGATGACGATGTCGCGCCGACGCTTGATTGAGCTTGGAGCTGCCTGTGCGTTCGGCGCACCCGTGGTGATCCGAATGGCGTCCGCGCAGCCGAAGACGGTCTACGTCAATTCCTACGGCGGCGTGTGGGAAACGTCATGGAAGAAAGCCTTCTTCGATCCGTTCACGGCCCAGACCGGTATCGAAATAAACACCGTGCCGGGCGTTCTGTTCGCCAAACTCAAGGCAGAGGTGCAAAGCCGCAATTACGAATACGATCAAGTCAATCTTGGTGACAGCGAATTTGCCCAAGCGGTGCACGAAGGCTTGCTGGAACAGGTCGACAGGGAGGCCGCCCGAGCGGACCAGCTGCCGGCGAACCTGGTGCACGAGTTTGGCA
>JASHVC010000048.1 GCA_030039655.1 Xanthobacteraceae bacterium
CGCGCTGCTCAAAGGCTTCGATCTCGACGGGCTCGATCCGACTGGGCCCGACTTCATCCACATCATCGTCGAGTGTTCCAAACTCGCCTACGCCGACCGCGAGGTGTTTTACGGCGATCCGGATTTCGTCAAGGTGCCGATGGCGACGCTGTTGTCCGATGCTTACAACAACGAACGCCGCAAGCTGATCAGCGACAAGGCTTCGCTCGAATTGCGGCCCGGCTCCATCGAGGGCTTCGGCGCGGTGGTGAAGTTGCGCCGCGATCCGGTACCGCAGGCGGCCGGCGTGGGCGAGCCCACCGTCGGCCAGCTTGGCGCCGGCGAGCCGACGGTCGGACGCATGGGCGCGATGCGCGGCGACACGGTGCACTTCGACATCATCGATCAGGCCGGCAACATGGTATCGTCGACGCCGTCGGGCGGCTGGCTGCATTCGTCGCCGGTCATTCCCGAGCTGGGTTTCTGTCTCGGCACCCGCGCGCAAATGTTCTGGCTCGAGGAAGAACATCCGGCGGCGCTCGGGCCCGGCCGGCGGCCGCGCACGACGCTGTCGCCCACCATGGCGCTGCGCGACGGCGAGCCGTACTTGTCCTGGGGTTCGCCCGGCGGCGACGGCCAGGATCAGTGGATCACGCAATTCTTCATGCGTCACGTTCATTGCGGCATGAATCTGCAGGAGTCGATCGACGCGCCGGCTTGGCACTCCGAGCATTTTCCAAGCTCGTTTTGGCCGCGCACGGCGCGGCCCGGCGTGCTGGTGGTCGAAGGGCGCGTGCCGAAGAAAACCGTCGCCGAACTGGAACGGCGCGGCCACGCGGTCGAGGTCGGGCCCGATTGGTCGGAAGGCCGCCTCACCGCCGCGTCACGCGTCGGCTGGCGTCGCCGCGCCGCTGCCAATCCACGCGGCATGCAGAACTACGCGGCGGGGCGCTAACGATTGCGCGAAGTCAAAGCGGTGTAGTTATAATTCGTCGTCATGCCCGTTACTCGGCCGTTAGCGACTGTTCAGCCGACCGGGAAGTAAGTCCGCGATGTGGCAGTTTCTGCCGCGAGCAACTGGAGCAAAACTACTGCTTGGCTCGCGCAATATTTGTGGACTTCAACTCCGGACCGGTACTTGAGATGGGCATTCAATGAATCGACTAACGCGGTGGCGCGGTCCCAGGATGAATGCAGCTCCCGCCTGCCTTCGATGGCATCAGCTCGACGCGACGAGGCCCGCCATGGACTCGACGCCTTCGCTGCCGGGGAACACGTCGGCCGCGAGTGCGCGATCGTCAGCGCGCAGATGATCCTTCAGCAGTCCCTTCAGCACTGCGCGCAGATCAGTCGTCGCCTTCAGATCGCGGTCCTCAAAGAGATTGGCGCGCTTGACGCCCGGCCAGTCGGCCAGCACACGGCCGCCTTTGAGCGCGCCGCCGGCCAAGAGCGCAACCGTGCCGGTGCCGTGGTCGGTGCCGTCGGTGCCGTTGATACGCGCGGTGCGGCCGAACTCGGTGACAAGCACCACCACGGTCTCGCGCCAGGCCGGCCCCATATTGGTCTCGACTGAGCCAAGCGCAGCGTCGAGCGCGCCGAGCAATTGCGAAAGCCGGCCGTTGGCGATGCCTTCGTTGTAATGGGTATCCCAGCCGTCGAGCGCCAAAGCACCGACACGGGGCCCGTCGGGCTGCGCCAGGAATTTCGCCGCGGTGCCGGCGGCCTCGGCAAAATAGGCGCGCACCTGCTCGATGGCAGCACCGTTGTTGGCGGTGCCCGGCTTGTCGTCCATGTTGCCGGAGCGGGCGATGGCCATGAGGTTGGTATTGCCTTCAAGCACGCTGGCCAGCTGCGGGTCGGTACGGCGGTAAAGTTCGAGCAGCCGCTGCACCGTATCGGCGCTAGCCGGCATGAGCCGCCGCGGCGCCCATGATAGGACCGGCGCCGAACCGCGGACCACGAGCGGCGTCACCGGACCGACGCCGAACGCCTTGCTGCCGTTCGGGTCGACGCGGCCGCCGGGCGCCAAGCTCGATAGCGCGCGGTTGAGCCAGCCGCTGGTGCCGAGCGTCGGCCTCGGCAGACCGCTTTCCAGCACGTCCTGGCCGTCGAAATGAGACCGCTCGCGGTAGGGCGTCGCCGCCGCATGGACGATGATGGCCTCATTGGCCTTGAACATTCGATGGAGGTTCGGCATCGCCGGATTAAGCGCGAAGAAGTCATCGAGCTTGAGCGCCGGCGTCTTGCCTTCAAGCGTCAGCGCGTTATCGCCGCGTAGCGCCACCCAGTCCGGATCGCCGACCGGCACGACGGTCGCGAGCCCATCGAGCGCGCCGCGCAGGATGATCGTCAGCATGCGCGGATCGCGGCCCTCCGCCCGCGCCAACTTCGGCAGATGCGCCCAGGCGAACAGCGTACCGGAAGCCAGCAGCAACGCGCGGCGCGAGGGTTGATGCAGTGTGGGCATGGTCATCTCCGCAGGATTTCAGGCGCCATCGCTAACAGCGCCACGGCCTGGGCGCGGCTCTCCGCCCGCGCCACCGCGGTCCGCGTTTCGGCGGATGCGAGCGGGCCGAGCCCCATGTCGAGCAGGGCCAACGGTTCGATGCTGGGCGGCAGCCGGCCGGCGATGTCGGTGGCGACGTCCAACCGACGCGGGACGCCGTCGATCCACGCGGCCTGGCTGTCGGGAAAACCGTTCGGCGCCGGCGGTCGCCACAGCGGCTCGCCCAGCGCCGCCTGCGCGGTCAGCACGCGGCCGACGATCAATTGCGCTCCGGTGAGCCGCAGGATGCCGACGATCCACTCCGAGGGCGGCTTGAGCTTGGTGCGCTCGGCCGACCAGGATTCGTCGGCCGAGACCAGCGTCTTCGCCACCTCCTTGAGATTGCCGTCGCTGTCGTTGAAGGTTCTTTCGAGCTTGTCGACCAGCGCAGGCGGCGGCTCGTCGGCAACGAAATGGCGCGCGAGCTTGAACGCGATGTGGCGTGCTGTCGCCGGATGGCGCGCGAGGTCGGCGAGCACGGCGCGGCCCTGGTCGACGCCGGTGTCCGGATAATGCTTGCCGAGCACGACCTGCTCGCCGGGCTCATGGAGCCGCTTAACAAAGTTGAATTTGCCGCCGTATTCGGGCACGGCGGTGCCGACGAACGTCCAGCCAGTGATCACGTTGGCAAAACTGGTGACATCCGCTTGGGTGTACCCGCTGCGGACCCCAAGCGTGTGCAGTTCGAGAATCTCGCGCGCGAGATTCTCGTTGAGGCCCTTGTCGCGGTTGATGCCGGCGGTTGAATCCGGCCCCATGGATTCCACGTTGTCGAGGTAAAAAAGCATCGCCGGATGACCCTCGACCGCGGCAAGCATGTCGGCGAAACGTCCGAGCACGTGCGGGCGGATTGCCTCGCGCTCATACGCGCCGGCCATCGACAGGATTGACGAGATCGACACGCAGAAATGGTTCGACCAGAACCAGACCAGACGCTCGACAAAGCCGATGTCGGCGCCGAGCGCGGCGTCGAACCGCACGCGGGCTTCGTTCTGCACGAGTTGCTGGGGCAGCGTCGGTTGCTGATTGGGCGGCGCCGGCTGCGACGCCTCCGTTGCCGGATCGCTGACAGCATCGGCCATCATCGCGCCACCCGCTTCCTTCTTAGCGCGCTGGGCCAGCTTGATTTTCGCCGCCTGTTCGGCCCGGAACTCGAAGAAAGCGCGCGACGCCTCGGCGCTCGACGGCAGATTCGCCGCTGGCACGCGGCCGGCGCCGGGGCGCTCGAGGTCGGCGAGCACGGCACCGCGCGGGTCGTCCGCTATGGCGTTGATCGAATTGTGAGCCGGCCCAAAACCGAACCGGTGCAAGGCCAACGCCGCCACAGCCTTGGGATTTGCCGTCATGGTGTCGCTCAAACGGTTCCAATTGCCAGCCAGCCGCACCGACAATGGGACCGCACGAGTCAAGGCAGCGTCAAAGAGAACCTTTAGACCGATAAGGCACTTAGGTCGGGATTTCCCGATGAACCCAGAATTTGGCGCGCGCATAACGGAGGAGTTGGCGCCCGGCCTGACAAAGCCGAGCAGCGGTTTCTCCACCGATGCTATGTTGCAGGCCGGAAGCCTCAGCCCAGCGACGCACCCAGCGCCAAGCGCAGGCCGTCAAATATTCGCGGCCTGTGGCGGCCATTCTCCCCATTCGTAGCCCCGGCAGTGTTCTTTAGGAAAAGCTGCGTGCGCATGGGAGCCGCTTTCGTCAAAGCCGCGATGTATTTGGCAGCGGCCGCCTTATCGCCGATCGTTGCGTAGATGGAGGCAAGCCATGCCTGCACGAGGGATGCTTGGGGCATGATCGCGTTGGCCCGCAAAGCCCAGTCCAGTGCGGCTTGATCGTGCCCAAGTTCGAGCTCTGCCTCGGCGGCGAAGAGATACCAATAACCCATTGTCGGATCGTCGGGGACTGCGACCCGGATGGTTTGAAGGATCTGTTCCAAACCCTTCTCAGGTTCGCCCGTTCTCGTCAGCATATTTCCAATCTGACCCTGCGCCGGAAGGAAGCTCGGGTTGAGTTCGAGGCAGCGGTGCATGGTCCGTATGCTCGCCCGGTACTGACGGCGGTATTTTTGCAGCAACGCCAGGCTATACAGTGCGGCAACGGAATTGGGAGCTTTGACCAACGACTCGTTCACCGACCGCTCGGCCTCTGCAAGATCGGACGGAGGATCGAGATCGATAAAGTTCATCGCGGCGACGATCTGCACGCGTGCGATCGCCAACTGTGCCGGCCGATAACGCGGATCGAGCCGCAACGCCGCATCGAACGACGTCATGGCGTCGAATAGGTTTTCCTGGTTGGTGCCGTTTTGTAACGCGCCATAACCTCGGCTAACCAGTTCGCCGGGCGAGAGATGTGTGTCTGGGCTCGCGCGCAGGCGTAGCGCGCCGTTTTGGCTAATTTTGTAGGCCAGCATGCGGGCAATGCCCCGCGCAGTTTCGTCGGCCACAAGACTTGGGTCGGCACGGTCGCGCTGCAGCAGATCGGACCAGATATTGGTACGAGTCGCCGTGTCGACTAGCTGAACGTCGATTCTCAAACCATCGCTATTACTCTGAACGCGGCCGACAACTGCGTAATTTGCCCCGAGTTCTGTCTTGAGGTGCGCGATGTCCGCCGCATGAGCGCGATAGGACTCCGAGGTTTGCTCTGAGATGACCCGCACGTTCTCGAAACGGCTCAAGTAGCCGATCACGTCGTGAGTTAGGGCTAAGGCGAAGCCGGAATCGGCGGAGTCACCGGCCCCCTCAAAGACAAAGGGCAGGACTGCGGCCGTTCGACTCCCCTGTGGTGCTGTCAGAGTGAGCCGAGTTTTTGGGTCGATCGCGACCCCAAACACTGCAATCGCGATGACTGAAAGAAGGACAATGGATGTTCGCGTAGCGGCGTGCGGCCAGTGACGCCAAAAGGGAATATCTGCCGGCGCTGTATTGCGAGGCGTCGGTGGAGCGGGGAGCGCGGGGCCTGTGCGAACCAAAGTCTTCGCGACATGGGGTGGGGGTGGCGTTGCCGTGTTGGCCGCAGAGATCCGTTGGACGGCACTTTGCGTCGAGGGCTGCTGGTAAGCGGGCGCTGTCGCCGATTCAAAATCGCCGCGCATAATGGCATCGATAAGCGCGCGTGTTGCTGCCTCGGGGGCAACGTCAAGTTCAAAGCGCAGGAGATCAAGAAGCTGCTTGGCCCGGCCCATTGCGGCTTCGCGTCCCTTGTGACGCGCCAACAGTTGCAGGGCATTGCGCTGCCGGTCCTCACGTGTCGGGTCGAGCTCCACCAACCTCTCAACCGCCGCAATAGCGCCATCGCCATCACCCCTTGCAACCGCGAGCCGGCAAAGGGCCTCGAACACAACAGCGGCAGCGGATGAAAGCCGAGTGGCCTCCTGGCGCCGCCAGCTGTCGAATTCCTCGACGTCCAGGGCGAGATCGGACAAAAACGCTCCGCGCCAAAGTTCTGCGGCTTGGGTCAGTTGCTCACGCGCCTTCGACTGAGCAAGCGTCATGAAGGTGCGCACATCCACGATGGTAAAGTGAGTGCTCAGTCCAACGGCTTCGCGATCAACGATGAGGATTTCAGGCGCCAAGCTCAAATCCTGCCGCAGCGAAAGCAGACATTGCCGGAGGCTGTGGCGCGCGAGCGCATCAGGATTGTCAGCCCAAAGCAGTGTCGCGAGCTCTTCGCGGCTCGCCCGATAATCCGGCTTCATCGCCAGGTAAGCCAGCAACGCCCGGCCCTTCTTGGATCGAATCGAAATCGCAACCGTGCGCCCTGCGCCGGCTTCGATCGCGAATGGCCCAAATAGGCGCAACGTCAGTTGATTGAGTCTGGACATTGTGGGCAGCGTAAAAGTTACCGTCACTTATTTTATCGCTCACTATGCCCAGGCACCAAGACCAAAAAAAGACTTGTAGGGCAGTTCGTTAGCCGCGCAGACCGGCTCCGCTATCTCCTAAGTACCTCATTCATCGAAGAGTTTTCTTTGACGGCGGAATGACGGCCCGTTGACCGCGCCATGCCAAAAGAGCGAGCGGGCGACGGAGGTGCCAATGGCACCCATGCGCAGCTTCGTACTTCGCCCGGGACGAAACGACCAGCATCTTCGCTGAGGTTTTGTGACATGGGCGCAACGCCTGCCCGCCAGCCGGTGAGGGAGTCAGGGTCGCTGACGGTCTCCGTACTTCTCTCAAACCAGATAAAGCGTGTCGCGCTGAACGTGCGGCCTTTCATGACGGTGCTCGTCATTATGGCGCAGTGCCTGGCGGTTCTGGCCGCCATGCCTGTGCTGGCTCTGCTTTTTACGTTGCAGCGCTACAAGTCCAAGCCTGATGGAATGCCGCTCGCAGAGAAAAAGTCGGCGATTTCCAACAAGAAAAATTTGACGTCACCCGATAACTCTTAAACCGGACTGCTCAGAAAGATGACCTACCTCATTTTCGTATTGCGCAGAGCCGCAACCGCCGCAATCGTGGTGGGGTTATTGTGCGTACTGGCAGTACTGTTTGTAATTATTGGAGTCCAACTGACCTGAGTGTGCTTTTGCCGACAGCCTAGTAATCGCCGCTCGGAATGTAGCTTTCCGTGCTTGCGCGGGTGAGGCCTGCCGCGATGACGCAAATTATGCATCACAGCATCGTCGATTCGCTTTAGCCCAATGGCGTCGGTTGAGAGCGTCATCCGTCGCGTCGCAAAGGGCCAACAGGCGACATAAGCGAGCGCAGCAAAGACACAAAACCTCCCGGCAATTTGCCGATGCGACGGGGTTAGAGGTGATGTGGTTTCCGCTTCGAATCTCGGATCGCTGTTACGTTCCACCCTTGAATTTTCGATTCGCGGACGTCAAAGCGCATTGCCGGCGCTAATTTGAAGTAGGACAGTTTGTCCATCGTCGGCGACGGCTCGTACTGCTTTCTGCTCGTCGTTGAGCGACATCCGTGACTGCGCAAATAAGTCTTGGAGTCGATTCATATAGGTCAAGCTGCTGGCGCAAAGATAGGCTTCGTGCCGACCGAGCCCGTGCATGCAGCTAAGGTAGTCCG
>JASHVC010000670.1 GCA_030039655.1 Xanthobacteraceae bacterium
GTTGGAAATACGGACTCTGTCGTCCGTTTCCCCTATCGCAGTGGCGACCTCGCAGCGCGTGGACCCGCGGAGGTGATCGTTGCGCAGCTACCTGCCGGCGGCAACCACCACACGCGCGACGTTGTTTTCTCGCCGGATGGCAAAACCATGTATGTGTCCGTGGGCTCAGCTTCCAATGTGGGCGACCAAATGGGAAAACTGAGCGCCGCGGAGCTGCAAAGATGGCAGGCTGATCGCCCGCTCGGTGCCGCGTGGGGAAATGAGACGGATCGCGCCGATGTTCTAAGCTTCGATCCGCAGGGTCAGAACCGCCGCATCTACGCGACCGGAATTCGCAATTGCGTCGGCATGGCGGTCGAACCCACGACCAGCACAGTGTGGTGCTCGACCAACGAGCGCGACGGCCTCGGCGACAACGTGCCGACCGACTACATTACGCGCGTCCGCGATGGCGGGTTCTACGGCTGGCCCTGGTATTACATCGGCGCCAACGAAGATCCGCGTCATCGCGGCGAGCGTCCGGACCTAAAAGACAAGATCACTGTTCCGGACGTTCTCATCCAGGCCCATTCGGCTTCGCTGGAAATGACCTTCTACGAGGCGACGCAGTTTCCGGCGGCGTATCGCGGCAACGTCTTCGCGGCCGAGCACGGTTCGTGGAACCGCTCCAAACGTACCGGCTACAAGATCATTCGCGCCATTGTGAAGGACGGCGTCCCGACGGGAGCATACGAAGACTTTGTCACCGGCTTCGTTATCAATGATTCAGAGGTCTGGGGCCGGCCGGTCGGAGTCGCTGTGGCCAAAGATGGGGCCTTGCTGGTGTCCGAGGATGCGAACGGGACCATCTGGCGCATCGCCTATTCGGGCAAAGCGGCGCAAGCGCAGTAATGTTACCCCGATTTGTTCGGGGTAGCTCGTCCCTGGACGATCGATTCGCGGCGCCATGGCATTGCCGGAACACTCGCCAGCAAAGAGCGTTAGTGGAGGGGAGCGCGGCGGGGCGGCATCCAGACCGGCTGCATTCGGTGATGGTGTGTTCGTCCGCAGGCCATTCGCTGCCGCCTCCGAGGGCTGATTGCGTGCATGATGCTCCCGGACATAGTTCGGAGCAGGCGGCCGACGTCGCCGCCTGCTCGGGAACGATCATCGAAACCGATATTCCGGGGCGCCTGGACGCGCTGCCGTTCGGTCCCTTCCACACGCTGGTGATCGTCGCGCTCGGCGTTACCTGGATTCTCGACGGCCTTGAGGTGACACTCGCTGGAGCGCTTTCCGGCGAACTCAAGGACAGTTCCGGCTTGGGCCTGAGCAACGAGCAGGTCGGGCTGGCGGGCAGCTGCTATTTGGCGGGCGCGGTGCTCGGTGCTTTCTTCTTCGGCTGGCTGACCGATCGTCTCGGGCGAAAGAGACTTTTTACCATCACGCTGTCGGTTTATTTGCTGGCGACGGCCGCCACCGCGCTGTCGTGGAACTTCTGGAGCTTCGCACTCTTCCGTTTCGTTACGGGTGCCGGCATCGGGGGGGAATACACGGCGATCAACTCGACTATCCAAGAACTGATTCCCGCGCGTTTTCGCGGTTGGACCGATCTGGTGATCAACGGCAGCTTTTGGGTGGGTGCGGCGATGGGAGCCGCAGGCTCCATCATCCTGCTCGATCCACACGTCATCGATCCGGCACTCGGCTGGCGGCTTGCATTTTTGATCGGCGCTGCCATCGGACTTGTCATCGTCATGATGCGATTTTGGATACCAGAAAGTCCGCGCTGGCTGGTGACGCACGGTTTCGCGCCGGCTGCGGAGAAAATCGTACGCGGCATCGAGGCGCGGCTTGGGTGCAGCGGCGCCGACGAACATGGACGGGTAAGACTGCGCACGCGCCGCCACACGCCGCTGCGCGAGGTCGCACGCGCGCTCTTCGTCATCTATCGGCGGCGCACGCTGGTCGGCTTGAGCCTGATGGCCGCCCAGGCGTTTTTCTACAATGCAATATTCTTTACCTACGCGCTCGTATTGAGTGATTTCTACAATACGCCGGCGAATCAGGTGGGATGGTATATCCTGCCATTTGCGGCCGGAAATGTGCTCGGACCGCTCTTGCTCGGCCGGTTGTTCGACACGGTCGGGCGCAAGATCATGATCGCGTCGACCTATGCGTTGTCTGGTGTAATGCTTGCCGTGACTGCTTATCTGTTCAGCAAAAATCTGCTTTCCGCCGGCGAACTCACGATCGCGTGGATGACCGTATTCTTCTTCGCCTCGGCGGCGGCAAGCTCTGCCTACCTTACCGTGAGCGAGATTTTTCCGCTCGAACTGCGAGCCCTCGCCATCGCTTTCTTTTATGCCATCGGCACCGGAATCGGCGGCATCGCCGGCCCGCTTCTGTTTGGCGCCCTGATCAGTACGGGCTCGCGCGAGAGTGTCGCCATCGGCTATTGCATCGGCTCGATTCTGATGATTGGTGCGGCTGCGGTCGAGGCTTTATGGGGCGTCGCGGCCGAGCGCAAGCCGCTCGAAGCGGTGAGCCGACCACTCGCATTGATCGATTGAAAAATGAGGAGCAGACGTGCAAAGGGGACCGCAAATTTCTCGCTACACCATGGATGTCATGGACATCGCCGTTCCTCCGCTTGTTTCCGACCTGCATCAATGCGCGATTCTGCTCGACATTGACGGCACCATCCTCGATATCGCCCCATCCCCGCCGCAAGTTTGGGTGCCGACCGGGTTGCGCGCCACCCTCTCTCGTCTCGCCGACCTGACCAGCGGCGCCGTGGCGCTGGTGAGCGGCCGCACCATCAATGACATCGATCTGATTTTTTCTCCGCTGCAGCTCGCCGTTATCGGCGTTCATGGCGCGGAAATGCGCACTAGCGGAGATGCTGACGTGCAAACGCGTGTGGCGCCGCTCAGCAAGGCCCTGAAACGCAAGCTCGCGACTGTTGCCGAACTCGGCCCCGGCATCCTGGTCGAGGACAAGGGCTATTCGCTGGCGTTGCACTATCGGCTGGCTCCCGAAAAAGCGCCGGCGGTGCTGGCGGCGGTGAGGAAAATTTGCCGCGGTGTTCCTGAAGAAATCGTGGAAATTCTTCCGGGCAAGCTGGTCGTGGACGTCAAACCCGCCGGCATCAACAAGGGCGACGCTGTGTGCGCATTGATGCAACACCCCCCGTTTGCCGGCCGTCATCCGATCTTCATCGGTGACGACACGACCGACGTGCCAGTGTTTGGCATCATTCCCAAGTTCGGCGGCCGGGCCTACTCGGTTGGCGGTATCGTTGCGGATGTCGATGGCCATTTCGCTACGCCCGAAGCCGTGCGTGCATGGCTCGCGCAAATTGCAGCCGGTGAGCCGGGCACTACAGGATGAAAGATCACGGGCTGGATCTTGCGGTCATCGGGAACGGCCGAACGGCCGCATTGGTCGATCCATGCTCGCGATTGGTCTGGTGGTGTTATCCGCGTTTTGACGGCGATCCGATTTTCTGCCGGCTGCTGGCGGGGGAGGAGGAAAAGGGATTTTCCGACGTCGTCCTCGACGACATGGTGGAATTTCACTCCGAATACGTACGCAATAGCGCTATCGTCGACACCATACTGACCGATCGCAATGGCGGGAAAATACGGGTTACCGATTTTGTTCCACGTTTCCGCCAATACGAGCGGATCTTTCGTCCCCCACAACTCTTTCGCATCATTGAACCGATCGCCGGGCTGCCGCGTATCACCATTCGGATGCGTCCGACGTGCGACTACGGCAAGCCGCTTCCGCACCGCTCACTCGGCAGCAATCACATCCGCTATCACAACGACTCGACTGTGATCCGGCTGACCACAGACGCGCCGCTGTCGCTGATCGACAGCGAGGCGCCGTTCATTCTCACCCGTCCGCTGCACATGGTGTTCGGGCCGGACGAGCCTTTCGCCGGCGACCTGCAGAAAACCTGCCGCGATTTCGTCGAGCGCACTTACGACTATTGGATGGAATGGGTGCGCCGCTTGTCGATTTCCTACGACTGGCAGGAAGCCATCATCCGCGCCGCCATCACGCTCAAGCTTTCGAACTTCGACGAGACCGGCGGCATCATCGCCGCGCACACGACCTCCATACCGGAGGCGCCATCCTCCGGACGCACGTGGGATTATCGCTATTGCTGGCTGCGCGACGCCTATTTCGTCGTGCAGGCGCTCAACCGCATCGGCGCGACCCGCACCATGGAGGAGTTCATCTCGTTCACGATCAGCATTGCGTCGAAGCCCGATCAGGAACTGCGCCCACTCTACAGCGTCGTGCCCACAACCGACGTCGACGAGCGCACCGCGCCGGACCTCGCCGGGTATCGCGGTGACGGGCCGGTGCGCATCGGCAATGCGGCGGTGAGCCAAACGCAGAACGACAGCTATGGCAGCGTCATTCTTGCCGCCATGCCGATGTTCTTCGACCGCCGGCTGCCGCGGCCGGGCGATGAAGGGCTGTTTCATTTGCTCGAATCTCTCGGCAACCGCGCGGCCAAAAAGGTGTTCGAGCCGGACGCCGGCATCTGGGAGTATCGCGGGCGCCAGCGCGTCCATACTCACTCGGCGGCCATGTGCTGGGCCGGCTGCCAGCGGCTCGCCGCCATCGCGGCACGGCTCGGCCTCGTCGAGCGCGCAAAGCATTGGAATTCGATCGCCGAGCCGATGCACGCCGAACTGATCGAGCGGGCCTGGAACCCGAAACGCGGCGCGTTCACTGCGGCGTTCGGGTCGGATGACCTGGACGCCAGCGTACTTCTGCTCGCCGACCTCGGTGTCGTCGAGGTCGATGACACGCGCTTTGTCTCCACGGTCGCCGCCATGGAACGCGAGCTGGTGCGCGAGAAGCACGTCATGCGCTATGCCAGCGCCGACGACTTCGGCATGCCGGTGACCGCCTTCCTGATCTGCCGGTTCTGGCTGATCGACGCGCTGTGGTCGCTCGGGCGGCGCGATGCGGCGCGCGATCTGTTCACCGATGCACTCAGCCATCGCAACCGGTACGGCTTGCTTTCCGAGGACGTGGACCCGAAGACCGGCGCACTGTGGGGCAATTTTCCGCAGACATATTCGATGGCCGGCCTCATCCTCTCAGCGATGCGCCTGTCGCGCAGTTGGGAGGATCGTTATTGGCGCGGGTGACGGCTCGTCTGAATCTTTGCATTCGGCAAAGCCGGACAAAAATAAACCCGCCCCATGCGTCTTTCAGAACCTTAGGGTGAATTTCCAGGCTGTGTGCTGATGAATTTGCCATGTCCGCCGTTGCTCCGTCAGCGACCTGCCGGCGGACATTCAAAAGCCGGCGCGATGCGCCGATAGTGACCGTAAAGCAGACACGTTGCCAAGGTCAGGCCGTCGCTCGTGTTGATTATTTGCTGGAGTCTGCCTCGATCCGAATCGACGTGGCGCGCTCCACAGCAGATACGCCTTTGGTCCCAATACGACATTCGAGCCGCCTGTGATTTATACGAGTGACGGGGAAAGCAGTGGCGCG
>JASHVC010000671.1 GCA_030039655.1 Xanthobacteraceae bacterium
AAATGGCGCCGCAAATCATGCACGAAATGTGCCATACGTGCCGGTATGGCAGTTATGTGCGGCGGCGAGGAATGGACGGTGCCCGCGGCCGGCGCGATAATCACGGCCCATGAAATACTGGCAGAGAGCGGCGCTGGTTTTTTCCGTCGCTTGGGTCTTGGTGCTCGGAATTTATGTCGTCGTGTCGGCGTATCAGAAGTTCGCCTGCGTTCCCACGGTCGATACCCTGCCAGACGGCACGATCTTGCGGCACGCGTGCCTGCATGGACCCACGTCGTGGTGGGTCATGCTCTTTACGGGCGGGTATTTTGTCGGCGGCATTGCGGTGATCTGCTTGCTGTCCTGGTTGTTTCTCGGCTGGCCGTCAGATGTCGTCTCAAACTATTTCGGCTTCCGTCGCGATCGCCAGTAGCCGATCCGATGCTCGCGCATCGAACTATCGGTCAAACGGAAATGCGGTCAACCGCTCGGGAGTCCGTCGCGGGTGTGGCATGGTCACTTCAGAAAGCTACGGATGCTTTCCGCGATCTCGCTGGCGTGAGTTTCTAGCGCGAAGTGGCCGGTGTCCAGGAAGCGGACGACCGCCTGCGGAATATCGCGCTTGAACGCCTCGGCACCCGGCGGGAGAAAGAACGGGTCGTTCTTGCCCCACACCGCCAAAAGCGGGGGCTTGCGCTTGCCGAAATATTCCTGGAACGAGGGATACAGCGCCACGTTACTCTGGTAGTCGCCGAAGAGGTCGAGCTGGATTTCGTCGACACCGGGACGCGCCAGATAAAAGTTGTCTAGGCTTTGACCATCCGGCGACACGACTGTCGGATCGGGTACGCCATGCGTGTACTGCCAGTGGGTCGTCTCCGGAGCAAGGAATGCGCGAAGTGCCTTTCGGTTCGCTGGCGACGGGTCCTGCCAATACGCTCGGATTGGATTCCAGCCGTCGCTCAGCCCTTCCTTGTAGGCATTTCCGTTCTGCGAAATGATAGCCGTAATCCGTTCAGGATGACTGACGGCGAGTCGAAATCCTGTCGGTGCGCCGTAATCGAAAACGTAGACCGCAAATCGATCGAAACCGATGACTTCGGTAAAGCGGTCGATCACGCCAGCTATATTGTCGAACGTGTATTTGAATTTCTCCCGCGGCGGCATATCGGATTGACCGAACCCCGGAAGGTCGGGTGCTACGATATGAAATCGGTCCGCTAGAAGCGGGATTAGATCGCGGAACATGTGTCCTGCAGTCGGAAAGCCATGCAGCAAAAGTAACTTCGGCGCATTTGCCGAGCCCGCTTCGCGATAGAAGACCTTGAAGCCATCGACATCCGCTGTGCGATATCTGATAGGTCCCATGAAATTCTCCTCTGCTTATTAGCTTAGTTGCCGATCACCGAGCGAACCGCGTCGCCGATGATGTCGACGGCGACCGCTGGAGCGGTAACGATGGGCGTGTGATCGACGGGATGCGCTTTTATCTTCGCCTTCATGCGCTCGGCCATGAAGCGCTGCGTGGCCGGGACGATCATGCGATCATGCTCGGCGACCAGGTACCAGGTCGGAACTTTCTTCCACTGCACGGGCCCCGCTGTTGGGACTGTCATGCAGGAGAACCGCAGCGGCCGCTGCACGGCCGCTAGCACGGCGAGATCGTCGGCGGATGCGTTATGCGCAAATGCCTTGGCAAAGGCATCGTCAGGAAGCCAGAGTAGATTAGCGCTATCCGGCGCGAGCTTCGGTGCCTGCGGATGCGGCTCCGCGCGAAAGAACAGGTCGGTGAGTTTTTCGCCTTCGTCTGGCGCGTACGCGGTCACGTAGACTAACGCCTTCAGACGCTCGGGGCGCGCGAGCCCGATGACCGCGCCCGCATAGGCATGCGCTGCCAAGACGACCGGCCCCGGCATGCGCTCGATGCTGCGGTTCAGCGCCGCGACGTCGTCGGCCAGATCGGTCAGTGGCAGCGGCGCCGCGACCGACTTGATGCCATGGGCCGCGAGCCCAGTTATGACACGCGCCCAGCTCGATCCGTCCGCCCACCCGCCGTGCGCCAGCACTACGCTCACCTCGCTGGTTGCCATTTCGGCTTCTCCCGAGATCGTCTATTTCGTAACCTGTAAAATGCTTCTTGACAGGTTATGCCAAAACCGCCGATAACTTGTCAATGGTAGCCTGACCGGTTATGCGATTGGCAAGGTCCGCGGAGCCAATCGTGCAACAAACGCCTGCAATGTTTATCGCCGACTCGCTCGGCCTCGATTTTCTGAACTCGGTCGCCACGCCGCTCGATACGCCGGTCGATTGGCTCGACAGCGGTGAGGGACTCGTGAGGTGGCTGGCGCAAGCCGAGATTGTGCCGACGGATGTACTGGATGAGTTGAAAGCGCGGGCGATGCCGACTGAGTTAGACAAGGTTGCGGAACAGGCGCGCGCGCTGCGCGAATGGTTCAGAAAATTTGTGCGCAAATATATGGGCCGGCCGCTGCCATCCAAGGCGCTGCAAGAATTGGAGCCTTTGAATAAGCTTCTGCAAAGTGATGAAACATACAGTCAGATATCGCGGCATCGCGAACGCGGCGAAGACCACTTCGAACTGCGCTCCATGCGTCGCTGGCGATCTCCTCAATCTTTATTGGTGCCGATCGCCGAAGCATTGGCGAAGTTCGTGTGCGAAGAGGATTTCGCGAGAGTAAAGGCCTGCGAAGGACATAGTTGCACGCTGGTGTTCGCGGACCATACGCGCAGGCAGGCAAGAAGGTGGTGCAGCATGGCGGTCTGCGGCAATCGTGCCAAACAGGCCGCGCACCGCAACCGGCTCAAGAAGAAGCACTGACCAATTTGCGAGGGGCGCAAAAAGGAGACAGAAATCATGGCCGCTCTTCCGTTGATCGTGTTCGATGTAAACGAAACACTGCTGGATCTTGAAACGATGCAGCCGACCTTCGAGCGCATTTTCGGCGACAAGAGCGCCATGCGACTGTGGTTCGCCGATCTGATTCTTTACTCCGCAGCGCTGACTGTAGCCGGCGTCTACGTGCCGTTCACCGATATCGGTTCAGCGGTCATGAAAATGCTGGCCGACACGCGCGGTATCAAGATCAACGACAGTGACAAGAAGGAGCTGACGGACAAATTTTCGACGATGCCGCCGCATCCCGAGGTCCCGGCGGCGCTGCGCAAGCTGCGCAACGCGGGTTTCCGGCTCTTCTGCCTCACCGACAATCTGCTTGAGGTGCAAACCCGCCAGCTTACGCATGGGGGCATCGTCGATCTGTTTGAACGGCGGTTCAGCGCGGACGGCGTGAAACACCACAAACCTTCGCCGCAGGCTTACGCCTATGTCGAAAAGGAGCTTGGGGTTAAGCCCTCCGAACTCTGCATGATCGCCTGCCACACCTGGGACACGCTTGGCGCCGTCGCGGCGGGCTGGCAAGCCGCGCTGATCAAACGCGTCGGCAACGATGTCCTGGGGGTTGGCCCTCAGCCCAACATCGTCGGCAATGATCTCAATGATGTGGCGGACCAGCTGATCGCCCGACACAAGGGAGCGGCTTAAACGGCCGATTATCGAGGACCCGGCCTTCGAGGCGGGCGCGGATTGAGAGACGGCGGATCAATGACCGCTTCGGCCCGAAGGTGACCGAAATGAAGAGTAGTTGGCAAGATCGGGCTGCGGGGCTTGAGGCTGCTCCATCAACATGCGGAGCCCTAACGTCGTGTCGACGGCAGGGGCCCACCCAAGGCTTGTCAACAAAGATGCATCGGCAACCAGCGACCCCGATAATCGCCCAAACGCTTCCCGTTGTCCCGCCGCACGGAACACGGCATCAAGTAAAGTAGGCGGGAAGAAGAATACCTTTGATGTTCGTCCCAACCCATTGCGCATAGCGGCGATCATCTGCGAAACCGTCAGCGCCTCCCGCTCGGCAACAATGTAGGTTCGCCGCGGCGCTTTCGATGTCGCGAGTACAGTCTCTATTGCGGCCAATAGATTCTCCAGCGAAAGAAGCGAGCGGCGTGCGGCGATGCCCTTCAGTGGAAGTGGAAACGGTGAGCGCGCAAGCTTCATCAATTGCGCCATATTTGCCTTTGCGCCTGGTCCGTAAAGCAGCACCGGCCGCAGAGCAACCCAATCAAGATCGACTTCGGCCAAGCCACGCTCGGCCGCCAGCTTAGACTTTCCATAGGCGTCGATCGGTCTCGGCTCAACGGCCTCCGTCTGCACCATGTCGGCACTCGGTCCGCATTGCGCGCGGATCGAGGACAAAAAAATGAAGCGGCCCACTCCTGACTGTCGTGCAGCGCGGGCCAGAGCAACGGTCCCAGCCGTGTTGATGGCTTGGTAATCCTCCTCCGGCACACCGGAAGTATGCGCAATGCCCGCGCAATGAACTACCGCATCCACACCCTCAAGAGCGGCCGCCATGTTTTGTGGCTGCCGCAAATCCCCGATGACCGTGGTCGCTACATTCGATGACATCGCGGCCGGCCGGCGGAGCAACACACGGACGCGATGACCACGTTGGGGCAATTCCCGAACCAAGTATTGGCCTATGAAGCCTGTGGCCCCGGTCAACGCGACCAACATCGGTTTATTCCTTCGGCGACGGGCGCTCGCCGCGGCCCGCGACTATTCCACCCGCAGCTTACTGGTCGCGATGACTTTGCCGTAGCGATCGTAATCGGCGCGGATGCGCGCGGCAAATTCCTCAGGCGTGGTGAAGTATGGTTCGCCGGCGCTCGCGGCGCGCAGTTTCTCTTCGACCGCACGTTCGCCCATCACCGCGATGGTTTCCGCGCGCAGACGCGCAATGATCGCCGGCGGCGTTTTCGCCGGCGCGAACAGGCCCTGCCACAAGGTGACGTCGTAGTCCGGATAGAACTGCGAAATGGACGGGAGATCGGGAAATAGCGGCAACGGCTTGCGTCCACTGATGGCGAGCGCGCGCAGCTTGCCCGACTGCACCAGCGCCGCGACCGAACCGCCGCCGAACGCGGTGGC
>JASHVC010000049.1 GCA_030039655.1 Xanthobacteraceae bacterium
CCACGTCGGTCCGCAAGGCGCGAGCACGATCCTCTCCGCGCAACTCCCTCGCGCTAGCGCGCCCGCGGCGGCGCTCGCCAACGGCACATTCGCGCACGCCTTCGAGTTCGACAATCTGCGCCAGCCCAGCGTCGGCGTTCATCCCGGATCGACCGCGACGGTCGGCGCGCTGGCGGTGGCGGAAGAATACGGCGCGAGCGGTCGCGATTTTCTCACTGCGCTCGTTGCCGGCAACGAGTGCATGCTGCGCACCGGGCTTGCCGCCAAACAAACAAGCGAGCTGATGGGCTTCCACGCGCCCGGGCAGACCGGCGTATTCGGGGCGGCGATCGCCGCCAGCCGCATCATGAAGCACGACGCGCAACGGACCACGATGGCGATCGGCATTGGCGGCTCGCTATGTTCCGGGTTGCTGGCGTTCGCCAAGGCCGGCAACGGCGGAATGGTGAAGCGGCTGCACATGGGCCGCGCCGCCGAAGGCGGCGTCACGGCGGCGTATCTGGCCGAGCGCGGCTTCGAGGGACCGGACGTGCTTCTCGAAGGCAAGTTCGGCTATCTCGACGTGTATGCGCGCAATGGCGATGTGAAATTGCTGACCGACGGTCTCGGCTCGCGCTGGGAGAGTCTCAATATCTGGTTCAAGATGTTTCCTTGCCACGTCACCGCGCAGGCGCCCGTGCGGGCGATCCGGCAGCTGCAGCGAGAGCACGGCTTCGGCCCTCACGATGTGAGCAAGATCGTCATCGAAGCCTCCGAGAAGGTGCTGTCGCATCACGCCGAGCGTGCGCCGCGCGATGTCGGCACCGCGCAGTACAGCGTGCCGTTTTCCGTGGCGCTGGCGGTGTTTCGCGATCCGGCCGATCCCCGCGCCTTTTTGGACGGCCCCCAGCAGGATCCCGCGATCCTCGACCTGTGCAAGCGGGTCGAGCTGCGCCGCTATGAGGGCTCGCTTGCCGTCGGCCACAATGCCAGTTGCCGGGTCGACGTCGTGCTCACAGACGGCCGCTCAGTGGCCGTCGCCACCACCGATTTCGATGACGGCGACGGAAGCGAAAGTCTCGCGCAACGGATCGAACAGAAATTTCGCAATCTGTCGGCGCACCTGCCGGACGACAAACGCGAAACGCTGCTCGCGCGGCTCAAATCGATCGAGCGGCAAGACAGCATGGCGAAGCCGCTGGCGTTTTAGCTAGTGTTGGCCTCACCCTGAGGTGCTCGGCGCGTAGCGCCGAGCCTCGAAGGGCGAGGCCGCCGCGCTGAGGCCTGCATCCTTCGAGGCTCGCTCCGCTCGTGCCTCAAGATGAGGATAGTGAGGCCGGGCTGTGGTCGTGCTCAGCTCTTCAGCCCGGCGGCGCGCACGACCTCGGTCCAGCGCGCGACATCCTCGCGAAGATGGGCCGCGAACTCATCGGGCCCGACATCGAGGGCTTCATAACCCTGCTGGCGCAGCGCCTCCAGCGTGTCGGCGGTGTGCATCCCCTTGTGTGCGGCGTCGGCGAGCTTATCGACGATCGGCTTCGGCGTGCCCGCCGGCGCCAGCACGCCGAGCCAGAGGTTGAAGCCGAAACCCGGAACGCCGGCTTCCGTCATGGTCGGCACATTGGGCAGCAGGCTTGAGCGCCTGGCGCCGGTGGTTGCCAGCGGCAGTAGCTGCCCGGCGTTGATCTGCCCGATACACGAAGAGGCGACCGCGAAAACCATGGAGATGCGGCCGGCGATCAAATCGACGATCGATTCTGGGCTGCCCGGATAAGGGACGTGCACGAGTTTGATGCCAGCCTTTTGCTCGAAAAGCACGCCGGCCAGATGCGGTAGGCTGCCGGCCCCGACCGAGCCGTAGCTCAGCTCTCCGGGTTTGGCTTTGGCGAGCGCCACGAGTTCGCTGACGCTGTGCACGCCGAGCGCGGGATTGACGGTCAGATAAAACGGACCCTCGGCGAGCTGCGCGATCGGCGCGAAGTCCTTGCCGAGGTCGAGCGGTGGCGAGGTGGGGTTGACGATCTCGTTGGTGAGGGTCGACAGCGCAGGAAGAAAGAGCGTGTAGCCGTCGTTTGGCGCGTGCGCGACGTAGTGCGCGGCGATGCTCGAACCCGCGCCGGGCTTGTTCTCGACGACGATCTGCTGACCGAGGATCGGTCCGGCGGCCTTGGCAAAAATGCGCGCGTTCACGTCGGAGGCCGCGCCGGCGGTGAAGCCGACGACGAGGCGGACCGGGCGCGAGGGATAATCGTCCGCGAAGGCTAGGTGCGCGGTGGCGGGCATCGAGGCCGCGCCCGCCGTCAGATGCAGAAATCTTCTCCGACCGATTTTCATGGCGTCTCGCTCCTTATTCGTTCTAATGCGCCGTCACTTTCACCCGATCGCCCTCGGGCTCAAGCGCAGCGCCCTGCTTTTTGCTGCGCGCGGTGAGGTCGACGAGCGTCTCGCTCTCGTCAGCAAGCCGGCACAGGAATGACGTGCCTTTATCATCGCTGCGCACAAAGCGGAAATCGTGGCTGGTGACCGCGCCGCCCTCGAATGCAAGTTCGACCATCATGCCGATCCAGCCGGCATGTTTGCGGCCGAGATGGCCGGTCGAGAACGTGAGATTGCCGAGGCCGTAGAAGATCGGCCGCCCTTTGTAGATTTCGACCGGCAGCGGGTAATGCGGCCCGTGTCCCATCACGACGTCAGCGCCGGCGTCGATCGCCGCGTGCGCGATGTCGGTCATGTATTGCAGCGGCTCGCGTCCTAGCCCCCAGTGGCACGAGGCGACCACGATATCGGCGGCCGGCCGCAGCGCCGCGATGTCTTGGCGGAACTCGTCGAGATAACCGGCATCCGCCCAGGTCACCACGAGCGGCGGCACGCCCGGCCGGTTCGGCGGCGGCATCCCGGCCACGAGCCGGCCGGTCGGAACCTGATAGGCGGTGTGGCCGCGCAGCACTGCGATGCCGGGCGCATCAGCGGCGGCTTCGTGATCGGTCGGCCAGTAGACCGAACTGCGCTGCACAGCGCCGACGCGCAGGCCGTCGCGGACGATCATCGCCGGCGCGCGCGCCGCCACGAGATTGGCGCCGGCGCCGGTATGCCCTACGCCGATTTCGTCCAGCCTCGCGATCGAAGCCGCGATGTTTTCGGCGCCGTAATTGACGTTGTTGGCGATGCCGACGGCGTCGATGCCGGAGAGCCGCAGCGCTTCGCCGCCGATCTGCGGATCGGCAAAGAATCCCTCGGCGGCGTGCGACCGACGCGCCGGCAAATGCAGGCAGCATTCCAGATTGGCGAACACGGCGCCCGCGCCGTTGAGCACGTCGGCGACCTGACGGAACGGTACGGTGGCGTCGGTGACGTTCATCAGGTTGACGTCACCGGCCAAAATCAACTTGGCGGTCATGTCCAGTATCTCGCAGGAAATCGGCTAAGATAGGCAGGCAAATCTACGCCACGAAGGGTCTCTGTGAGAAGCGGCCTTATTTTTCGATGATGCCTCGGTTACACGTACCAAACATTGGGAGGACACGATGACGCTGTCGCGCTTTACCGCCGCTTGGGCGCTGGTCGCTGCACTTGCAGCCTCGCCGGCCATTGCGGACGTAATTTCGGACTGGAGCACGGCCGTGGCACCGCCGCCGCCCGCGCTCACCGAGGTGACGGTTGATCCTTCGACCACGGCGCTGTTGTTGCTCGACATCATGAAGGCCGGTTGCAGCGCACGTCCGCGCTGCGTGGCCGCGGTGCCGAATATCAAGCGCGTGCATGATGAAGCCCGCGCCCACAACATGGTCGTCTGGTACAGCCTGGTCGGATCGAACGGCCAGGCGACGCCCGACGACGTTATGGACCCAGCCATTAAACCGCGCACCGGTGAATGGTATCGCCAGAACGGTCCGGACAAATTCATGGGCTCCACGCTTGAGCCGATTCTCAAACAGGCCGGCATAAAGACCGTGATCGTCTGCGGCAACTCATTCCAGGGGGCGACCGTGGGCACCGCCTCCGGCGCCGCGCAGAGAGGCTACAAGGTGATCGTTCCAGTCGACTGCTCGGCGGCCGAGGACGTGTATCACGAGCAGTACGCCGCGTTCCATTTGGCCAAGGGCGGACCTGCAGGAATCACCAGCAACGTCACACTCACTCGCACCACGATGATTAAATTCTGACCGAAACACTTGGGCAGAAGACTACGGCGATGCAAGAGCGATTTTTAAAAACCGGAATTTTTCTAGCGCCGTTTCATCCGCTCGACGAGAACCCGCTGCTGGCGCTCGATCGCGACATGGATCTTTTGGTCCATCTCGATCGGCTGAACTATCA
>JASHVC010000004.1 GCA_030039655.1 Xanthobacteraceae bacterium
GGATGAGTAACGGAAAATTCCGGCATGAAGGCGAAGCCGATATTCGCCATCACCATGGCTTGTACCCAATCCTCGCGCTCGGAACGGAAGCGCGCGTAAAGCTTGACGCCCATGTCGTCGCACACACCCATGACCATCTCGCGCATCTCGCACGACAGGCGGTCGACGTAAGGCTCGCCGGAGAGGTCGCGCAGCGCCAATGCATTGCGGGTGCGCAGCGGGTGCTCGGACGGCAGGAGCACCACGTAACGCTCGGTATAAAGCGGCTCCGCGCGATAGTTCTCGCCGAGACCGTCCAGCGGGTTGAGGATCGCGATATCGAGTTCGTCGGCATCGAGTTGCGCCGCCAGCGCCTCAGGCGCACCGTCGCGCACCGTGGTGTCGACGCCGGGAGAGTTATGCTCAAAAGCCGCGAACAGGCTGTTGAGACGCATTGGTCCGATGGTTGACATCACGCCAAGGCGGACCGGCACTTGATCGAGCAGCCGGAAATCCTTGGCGACCGTCTCGGCCGCCTTCGCCTGCTCCAAGATCTGACTGAGGTGCGGCTGCATGCGCCGCCCAAACTCGGTGAGCGCGACCTGCCGCCCCTCGCGATGAAACAGCGGACCGCCGAGTTGTGCCTCGAGCTTCTTAATCGCCGTGGTGAGAGCCGGCTGCGAAACATGGCAAGCCTCGGCGGCTCGCGTGAAGCTCAACGCCTTTGCGGCTGCAAGGAAATACCGCACCTGGTGCATTTCCATGAGCGCCTCCCTGGCGAGATCGGCACTTCCCATTATAGCTCGATCGGCTCTAAGCCGGGATTATGAATCCATAAGCAAACAATTGTTCTCGCGCCGGCGGACCTGTGGCTCACTGCCCGTGTTGGCTTAACCCAGGGAGAACTGCCGTGACCGTCTATATGGTTGAACGCAATCTCAAGGGCGTCGCAATGAACGACTTGGCCGCCGCGCAAAAGGCGGCCATCAGCACCGCGCACGCGTACGCCGCCAAGGGCACCCCGATGCGCTACATTCGCTCGACATTCGCGCCCGAGGACGGCCGCTGCATGTGCTTGTTCGAGGCGCGCAATGCGGAAGACGTGAAACGGCTGAATGACGAGGCGAAGCTTCCCTACACGCGGGTCGTCGAAGCGCTCGATCTGACGCCGTAAGCAAATGTTCGCGGGCGGTTATTCAGCCGCAGCGATGGCGTGAAAGAATGTCCCGGTAACATGGCCCCGCCGGCCGCCTTCCAGGGCCGGCGCGCGGCCGGCGCTGTCGGTCACCTCCGCAAACGGTTCGTCGCTGCCCGCGGAGGCGAGCGTCGCGTAGTGAAACTCGTGACCGCGCACGATGGTGCCGCCATGGCCAAGCGCAGAGTCCGAGAGCAACCGGGCGGTGCGATAGCCGAGATGCAGCTTGCGTTTGGCGAAGCTCGTCGCGTGGCCCAGCAATCCGGTCATGGCGTGCGTGCGGCCTTTCGCATCTTCGATGCTTTGGCCCAAAACCATGTAGCCGCCGCACTCGCCGTGCACCGGGCGCGTCTGTGCGAAGCGCCGCAGTCCGTCGGCAAAGCACCGCGCCGACGCAAGTGTCTCAGCGTGCAGTTCAGGATAACCGCCGGGTAACCAGCAACTATCGGCCCGATCGGGCGGCGGTTCGTCCGCGAGCGGCGAGAACGGAATAATCTCGACGCCTGCGCGCCGCCACGACTCGACGAGATGCGGATAGACGAAGCTAAAAACCTGGTCGCTGGCCAGCGCAATACGCTGGCCGGGCGGCGGCAGGCCCGGCGCGCGCTTCGCCGCCGCAACATTGAGCGGTGTCGCTTTCGCCAGGATCGCATCAAGACGGAAGTGGCGCTCGGCCATCTCGGCCAGGCGATCGATGAGAACTTTCAGCTCGGCGTGCTCGCCGGCTTGAACCAGACCGAGGTGGCGTTCAGGCAGGGCGAGCGCCTCGTCGCGCGGTACGGCGCCGAGGACCGATATGCCGAGCGCGGCAATCGACTCGCCGACCATGGCGCGATGCCGTTCGCTGCCGACGCGGTTGAGGATGACGCCGGCGATACGTACGGCCGGATCGTGGCTTGCAAAGCCGCGCACCAGGGCTGCGGCCGATTGGGCCTGCCGCGCAACGTCGATCACCAGCACGACCGGCAATCCGAAACGCGCGGCGAGGTCGGCCGTGGCGCCCCGCCGGCCATGTTTACCGGGGGCGCCGTCGAAAAGGCCCATGACACCTTCGATGACTAAAAGATCGGCGCTGCTTGCCGACTGGGCGGCCAGGGCGTCGAGCAGATTCGCCGGCATGGCCCAGGAGTCGAGATTGACGCTAAGGGCGCCTGTCACGGCGGCGTGGAAACCGGGATCGATGTAGTCGGGCCCAGCCTTCGCCGCTTGGACAACGATGCCGCTCCGCGCAAGCGCGGCGAGGAGCGCGAGCGTCACCGTCGTCTTGCCGGCGCCGGAATGTGGCGCCGCGATAATGAGTCCGCGTGCGATCATGAATTTTCCGCCCGACCCTTTCGTGCCACTAATACTGGATTCCCGCTTGCGCGGGAATGTGCAGAAGTTGCGTTGTCGCATGCGTGCTCACGCCACTCCTCCACGGAAGCGGCGGCGATAGTCGGCGTCGTAGAGCGCGCTATCGCGGAAATCCTCCGCGGCCAGCGCGCGTCCGACGAGGACCAGCGCGGTGCGCTCGATCCGCGCTTGCGTGACCTGCGCGCCAATGTCCGCAAGCGTGCCGCGCAAGATGCGTTGCGCAGGCGTACTTGCCTGAAAGACCACTGCGGCAGGGCAATCGGTACCATAGTACGGCATTAGCTCTTTCACGATCTTTTCGACGGCGTGGATGGCGAGATGAATCACGAGTGTCGCGCCGGTTGCGGCGAATGCTGCTAGCTTCTCCCTCTCTGGCATGCGCGAGGCCCGGCCACCGACGCGAGTCAGCACCACGCTTTGCGCGATCCCGGGTACTGTCAGCTCGCATTCCAGCGCGGCAGCGGAGGCAGCGAAGGCCGGCACGCCGGGCGTGAGCGTGTAGGGAATGCCGCGACGCTCAAGACGGCGCAGTTGCTCGGCGAGCGCGCTGTAGATCGACAGATCGCCCGAATGCAGCCGTGCCACGTCGTGCCCGGCCGTATGGGCGGCAACAAACTCGGCTTCGATCTGATCGAGGGACAGCGGCGCGGTGTCGACGATGCGTGCGCCAGGCGGACAAAAACCGAGCAATTCGCGCGGCACGATCGAGCCGGCGTAGAGGCAGACCGGGCAGCGCGCGATCAGATCGCGCCCGCGAACGGTGATGAGGTCCGCGGCGCCTGGTCCCGCGCCGATGAAATGCACGGTCATGGCTTGGTCCATAGCCATTGGGTGACGGGCATCGCGGGCCGCCAGCCGGTCATTTGACCGACCGCATCGGCGCGCGCGATGGCGATGCGGACAAGCTCGCCGCCCAGCGCCGCGTGGCGGGCCAAGAGCAACGCCTCGGTTTCGAGCGTCACCGCGTTCACCATCAGGCGGCCACCCGGCCGCAGCGCGCGCGCCGCTGCGTCGAGCACGCCGGCGTCAGTGGCACCGCCGCCGACAAAGACGGCATCGGGCATTGCCAAGCCTGAGAGTGTGGCGGGCGCCGCGCCTTCCACTACTTCGAGTCCCGGCACGCCAAACGCGGCGGCGTTACGGTGAATGCGCGCAGCACGGTCGGCGTGCTGCTCGATGGCGATGGCGCGCATGGAGGGATCGACCAGCATCCATTCGATGGCGACCGATCCCGATCCGGCGCCGACGTCCCAGAGCAATTCGCCACGGCACGGCGCCAACGATGAGAGAGTAAGCGCGCGTACCTCGCGTTTGGTGATTTGGCCGTCGTGCTCGAACAAATTATCCGCAAGTCCTGGCGTGCGCGCCAACACACGTGCGCCCGGCGAAGCCTCGACCTCGAGCGCGACCGTGTTGAGCGCCTCCACAGTGCCAAGGTTGTACTCGCTTGCCCGAGTGGTGCGGATGCGCTCCCGCGGGCCGCCCAGCGCTTCGAGTATCGTCAGCCGCGATGACCCAAAGCCAATCCCAACCAGAAGCTTTGCCAGCGCACCCGATCCTTCGCCATCGGAAGTAAGCGCCAGGATGCGCGCTCCGGGCTGAAGATGCGGGCGAACGAGATCGAGCGCGCGGCCGTGCACCGACAGCAGCGCCGTGTGCGGCAGCGACCAGCCGAGCCGCGCGGCGGCGAGACTGAACGCCGAGGGTGCCGGAATCACGCTCATCTCGCGCGCATCGATTTGCCGCGCGAGCACGGCGCCGACGCCATAATGAAACGGGTCGCCCGAGGCAAGCACGCAGATCTGCCGCCCGCGATGCCGCAGCACTTCGTCTGCCGCGCCGTCGAACGGGCTCGGCCACGGCCGCGCCGCGCCACGAATGAGCGGCGCCACCAGCGCAAGATGGCGCCGTCCGCCGAACACGATTTCGGCTGCGCCGAT
>JASHVC010000672.1 GCA_030039655.1 Xanthobacteraceae bacterium
GACTCCTGCCGTGCGCACCAAATAACAGGGTGAAGCTCGTGCTAGAAGAGTTCGGCGCTTGGAACGCCGAGGCCGGTGGGCAGAACACCGCACCCTGACCAATTCAGCCGCATAGCTCAACGGCAGAGCGGCAGGCTTATACCCTGCGAGCCCTAGATTGGGGCGTGATCCAGGTTCGAATCCTGGTGCGGCTACCAGAGACAACCTCGGACCCAACGGAACACCCCTTTCGTTCAATGACAGGGCATGATCCCGAAAAAGCCTGCCCTCGGACTTGATCCGAGGGTGGACGCCGGTTTTCGGAAAAGATCATGCCCCAACAATAATCTGTTTGGCGCTCTGAACGCGCAGACGGTGGTTCAATTCCATCAGGGGGTGCCAGATTTATCTTTCGAGTGGTGGCGAAATGGGAACGCTGTGAGTTGCAACCTCACCAGGAGCGGGTTCGATTCCCGCCCACTCGTCCAAACAAACACTAAGATAAGCGCTCGTAGCTCAGCGGACGAGAGCCGGCGGCTTCTACCCGCCAGGTCGGAGGTTCAAATCCTCCCGAGCGCACCAACATTCGATACGATCAAACAAACCGCGGTCACGTAGCTCAAGGAAGAGCGCGCGCGTCCTAAGCGCAAGGCTCGGGGTTCGATTCCTCGCGTGATCACCACTTTTCGTTTCCGGAGAGCTAACCGGCCGGGGGCCGGCGACGCCTGCTAAGCGCTCGGTGCCCGTTCGGGCATGAGAATCGTGCTCTCAGCTCTCCGCCAATCGCGGGGCCGGCATATAGTGCGCCGGTCTTCCGGTTCGTGTTGCTTAGGCTCGTAGGTGCGCGGCCGAGGTGAACCAACACGGCAGTTGCGGGTCTGGCATAGACGGATGTGCGCCGGTCTTCCAAACCGGACAGGCGAGATCGTTACTCGCGGCCCGCTCCAATCAGGGGCGTTAGTGTAACGGCTAACATCTCGGTCCTTCAAACCGAAGACGCGGGGTCGGCACCCGCACGCCCTACCATTTTGCTGCTTTGCCGCCCCTTGGCCGATCGGTTAGGCGCCGGACTTTGAATCCGGATCGAGCCCGGTTCAACTCCGGGAGGGGCTGCCACCCGGCATAGCTTAGCGGACCAAAGCGCCCGTCTCATAAGCGGGAGAGCGGTGGATCGTACCCACCTGCCGGGACCATTTCGTCGGTCAGTCTTTTTGCCGACTTAGCTCAGTGGGAGAGCACTGCGTCGTGGCCGCAGCACGAGGCCGGTTCGATTCCGCCAGTCGGTTCCACTATCGCCGCAACAGGGGTGTAAGATAACGGCAGTCGGCGGGTCTCCAAAACCCTGCAGTTCGGGTTCAAATCCTGACACCCCTGCCATTCTTTGGACGTTCACGAATCTATCGCTTCAGCTATCAGTGGTCCGCCACGCCCGGTGCCGCAACGCTCTTGCTCTTTGCCGCCCGGTTCGAGACTGTTGCGGAATTGGCCGGGGGATAGCCGATGTCGATGCAAACCGAATCCACGCAAGCGAGATCCGCCGATGAGCTGTGGAAGATCCTGATCAGCTTCGGCCGCGTCGGCCTGTTCGCGCTCGGCGGCGGCAACGGCATGATCAAGATGATCAGCGAGGAAGCTGTCGATATCCGCAAATGGCTTTCTGCCGACGAGTTCGGCTCGCTGCTCGGCATGACGTTTCTTTTTCCCGGGCTGACCGCCTGCAAGCTGTCGGGAATGATCGGTTACCGCGTAGCCGGCATATCGGGGCTGATCGTTGCGGCGCTGGCGATCAACATTCCAGGAATCGTGATGACGGCGGTCGGCTTCCTGTTCCTGCTCAGTTACACCCACGTCCCTTTCGTCAAAGAGCTTCTGCTCGCCATGCAGTTCGCCGCCATGTCGCTCATCGGAGCGGTGCTTTTCGACATGATCCGGCCGGCCGCGAAGCGCAGAAAATATTGGATCGGCATCTTTCTGACCGTGGCGTTCTTTCTCGCCATGGTGATGTTCCACCTTCCGGTCATCATTTGCCTGCTCTGCTATCTGCTCCTCTACGTCGCTGCGCCATTTTGGTCGCCGGTCACTGAACCTGGACGCAGTCCAGCAGCGAGTGACCGTTTGCCCAACGCGACCCATCCGTAACGGCCACCGCTGCAGAGCCCCTTACGGCAGGAACCAGAACCCACATGGCACTTCTGCACGCAATCATGGACCTGCTTGTCAGTTTCGGCCAAATTGGCGTGTTCACGTTTGGCGGCGGCGACGCGATGCTGAAGCTCATTCGCGACGAAACCGTCACGCACCGCCATTGGCTCAGCGCGGACGAATACGGCTCCCTGATCGCCATCGATTTTTTGTTTCCCGGGCTGACCGCAGCGAAGATCGCTGGCGTCATCGGCTATCGCGTGGCCGGAATCGCCGGACTGTTGACCGCAGTGCTTGCGCTCAATCTGCCAGGCATCATCCTGGTCGCGATCGGCTTTACCTTCACGGTCAAGCACGTCAACAGGCCGATCGCGCAGAAGATCTTGGAGGCCATGAAATTCGGCGCCATGGCGATGATAGGTGCGGTTCTGTTCGACATGATGCAATCGGCAGCCACCCACGGGAACGGCACTATCCTTGCCGTCGTCCTCACGGCGCTGTTCTTTGTTACGCTCGAGTTTTTCAATGCGCCGGTTATCGGCGGGCTCCTCACCTACATCGCCGTTTTCCTCGGCCTGCATTTCTGCGGCCTGCCGATCTAGGCTCGTTGCGCTGGTGGTTCTGCGCCGACAATTGTCCCCGCCTGCGTTCATCGCTAGATTTGCCCGGAATAATTCTCAAAATGCCCAGTACAGGTCCTGACCTGCTGTCCGGTTCAAGCTTATGATCCAAGTCCCGCCACTGGACAGCTTCGCTCTGTTGCTCGGGCTGAGTTTTTTCCTTGGGCTCGCATTCGAAGATTTTTTCAACCGCGGCACCATAAAACGCCCCGGCGGCATACGCACCTTTCCGATGCTCGCCTTGGGCGGCGGCATCCTCTACCTGTTCGACCCCACTCACTTCATACCGTTTTCCGTTGGGCTCCTGGTGTTGGGCTCCTGGCTGTTCGTCTACTACCAGAAACATGTGTGCGAGCCCGACGAGGAAGGAGAATCCAACGTCGGCCTTGTGGTTCCCGTGCTCAACGTCCACGCCTACGTGCTTGGCGCCATAACGTTGGCGTTGCCCCATTGGATCGCCGTAGCCACCACTGTCGTCGCCGTATTGCTGCTCACCGGACGCACGCAACTCCACGCTCTGGCGCGGCGAGTCGAGCTTGATGAGATTGTCACCGCTGGTGAGTTTTTAATCCTCACCGGCATTATCCTGCCGCTGCTGCCGAACGAGCCGGTGACGACGCTGACAAAAATCACGCCTCGCCAGGTCTGGCTTGCACTCGTGGTCGTCTGCACCTTCTCCTATGTGAGCTATTTGGCGCAGCGCTATTGGGCTGCGGCCGCACGCGGCCTCTGGATGGCGGCCCTCGGCGGACTTTATTCTTCGACTGCCGCAACCGTCGTACTCGCCCGACAGGCCAAAGTTGAACCCACGTTGCAACGTCAGGCCCGCGCCGGCATCACGCTCGCGACCGGCATCATGTATTTAAGGATCGCGGCGATCGTCGCCATCTTTAACTTGACGCTGGCGCGAATCCTGGCGGGGCCGCTCGTCAGCCTAGCGTTGACCGGCTTCGTCATCTGCGGTCTGCAATACTGGTGGGGCAAATCGGCGGACGAGGCGAAGACGCAGTCCGCGATGCTAGCCTCCAGCAGCAAAAACCCACTTGAGATTATTCCGGCCGCGGCGTTTGCCGCATTGTTCATCGCCACGTCCTTGGCCTCTAGCTTCGCGACATCCGAATTCGGAACATCCGGCATTTATGCACTGGCGGCCATCATCGGCGTGTCCGACATTGATCCTTTCGTGCTCAACCTGGTGCAGGGCGGCACGACCGGCGTGACGAATACGGTGGCCGCAGCAGCGATTCTGATTGCGGCTTCGTCCAACAATATGCTCAAGGCATTCTACGCCGTGTCCTTCGGCGGCGGCACGACGGCGCCAAGCGCGGCGGCCCTCGTGTTTCTCGCCGCCGTGGGTGCCGCCGTCGGCGTTGCCATGGCGCTTGGCCTCTTTTAGAACACGGTTGATTTAAGTTCGCTCCGCTCGTCCCCGCGCAAGCGGGGACCCAGTTGCTGGATTCCCGCTTACGCGGGAATGAGCGGATTTGGCTTCGTTGCTTCGCAGAACCTGTCGGCGGACTGTGAGCTCAGCGAATGGTCTGATCGCTGCTGTAGTTGGGGGTCAGTTCGCAGTTCTGTTCCGCGGCCGTGCGTTTGAGCACCTTCTGCTGCTGCAACACGGTGTCATAATCACCACGATACGCAACCGCCGCGATGACGGTGCCGCCGCCCCCTTCGCCCGCCTTGTCGATGAGATCGCGCAGCTGCTTCTCACGCGCGACCAAGCCGTTCCACTGGCCGACAAGCTCCTTGCAGTGAAAGCCGGAGTACCTTGTCGGATCGACCGAAAGCGAGGCCATGCCATCAGTGCCGACGCCGCAGCCCGCGAGTGCAAGTGAAGCCGCTGCGACATAGGCGGCGATTCGCGCTTCCCAGCCGACCGCGCCGGCGGACCGCCTATGAAGAGCCATAACAAAAGCGGCATAGCGGCAAAATGCCATCAGAGGCTTCCCAACCTGTTTGCGGCCTCGCACGCCCTTGCGTACGCAGCTTCGTGCGCCGCAAATAAGGCAAGCCGGCGAAACATCTCGCCCCGCCAATGCGCAGGAGTCCGTTGCGATCTAGGGAGATTCGATTAATGAGCCGTCAAACCAAGGACTGGACCCTAGTCCTGTCCAACCAGCGCAACGATCCCAAAATAGTCGAGCAGCCGCGTCGACACCGGTCACGCGACCGCCGCCCTGTGAGCGACACTCCGGTTACGAAATCACGCGATGCGGATCGAGCCCCCGCGACGGCCGAATGATTGCGCCGTCGAGCGCGCCGGGCTTGCCGCGTTAAGCCCGCGCCAGCGCAGCAGCGCGAGCCCTATTCCTCGCCTGCCTCGGCAGCAGGGCTCCGATCGCCAGCAGCACCCAGGCCGCGAAGACCAGCCAGAACGAATGGGCGGCCAGGAACGGCAAGATATCTTTGCTGGATCCGATCAGCGGCAGAGTAAAGTCCGGAACTTTGCCCGGAGCACCCAGGTGCTCCCACACTCCAACAAACGCCAAGATCACAGTCAGCAGGAAGATCAGGATGTTTGGAGCGCGCATGGTTGTGATGCATCCTCTCTTGGGAAGGTTTGAACAAGAGACGCAACCACTCACCGTACTTATTATAGCAATACCATTGTGGCGCCGGGCACGGCAATGGCCCGCGACACCGCGCCTCGCTCAGCTTTCGCTATAAGACGCGCCGCATTCGCTGTGGAAGGGCGTGATTGGCGTGTGGCAGACGCGCTCGGCGTGTGCCAGCCGTTGATTCGGACACGTCGCCCTCAATTGAACGAATAGGTAGCACCGACGCGGCCCGCTACTCCGTAGACGTCGGTGCTGCCGCGGAACTCACCCTCGACGTTGACCGACCAGTTACGGGTCAGCTGGGCTTCCAGTCTGCCGATGAGCTGGCCGAAAATCTTGCCTTCATCGGTGGGCGCCAATGGCGATCCGGTCGCCACCGCAAGCGTGCCGCCGGAAATCACAACATCATCGTAGGCAAGAACCGTCAGCGACTGGTCGAAATGGATGCCCGCCCACTCGAAGCCGGATCCGAAGCGGGCACCGCCCTGCACCCGCACATCGGTACCGTCGGTAAAGCCGTCCGCGCTCGACTCGCTGTTCCAGACTGTACGCGTGTAGCTCACCCCGGCCGTCGGCTGGAACCACCAGGTGCCCATGTCCTTCTTATAGTTCACATTGCCGGCCGCGACGTAGTTGTTCAAGCCAAGGGGCGTCACCACACCCGCGTCGGTCTCCGTCAAAGCAAAGAAGTCGGTCTTGAACGTGCCGTCGATCGAAAATGGCCCGTTCACGTAGGCGCTGTACGCGCCGAGCGAGGGGCCGTGCACCAGAGCAGTCGAGCCGTCGGCGTTGCGGACAGTCGCCGTGAGGTCGCCGGTGAGGATTCCGAATACAGCGGCATCCGAAGCGGAGGTCAGATGCTGGATGGTCATGTCCGCCGCGGCGATCCCCCCACCGATCAGGGTGTTGCGGCCGATATCGATGCCGTCGAAGGTGCCTGTACGGTTCTCGTAATCGATGACGCCTTGGGCCCAGGCAGAGTAGGAAATCGGTGACGGCTCTGCAGCCGCCGGCGCCTTGATGATCGGACTCTTCGGGTCGCGCGGATCGCTGCTGTAACCCAGCGCCGCAAAGGCAGAGTCGATCACGGGGTCGCTCGCCTGACCCTCATCGGCAAAGCCGATCGGACGCGACGTCGCGGCGGGCTTGTGCTGGAGCCGATCCTCGATGCCCCAGATTTGCTGCTGGATACCGGTCGAACTGACCTGCGAAATCTGCTGGCCGACATATCCGAGGCTTTGGAAGAACAAGCTGGGCGGAGCGTGCGCCGTAACAACTAGGACCGGAACCTGTGCGGCGGCTGGTGAAACCGCCACACAAAGGAGGATCGCAGAGGCGGGCACACACCACGCCTGTCGCACGAGCCTTAATCCCCATGCTCCCACGAGTTGTCGATGCACCGCCCGCTCACCCCCGCTGAACGTGCCACCTTCAACCTTCAACGGTCAGGTAAGCCCATACGGCCTGCGATGTAAACGCGCGCTCGCCGCCAATACCCAGACATTTCCACTGGACCGCGTGCGTTGTCCCCTGACGCGAAGATCGCGAGGCGTTTTCGCCACAGCCTCGCGAAAGCGCACGAGAAAATTCAACATGCGCGCTGCATCGTCTACCGGCTTTATCGGTTCGCCTGCTCGGGACTGCCATTATCGCCGGCAGGCTTCTCCTCCGGCGACGTTACGGCGCGATAAGCGTTCACCAGACCTGCGCCGAAGTCTGCATGGTCGTCAGGAACGCCCAGCGGCTTGGCGGTCGCGGTCAGAATCGAGCGGATATCGCCAGGCTTAAGATCGGGCTCGTGTTGCAGCAGCAGCGCCGCCACGCCGCTGACATGTGCGGCGGCAACCGACGTTCCGGTGGTGAGCGCATAGGAATTGGAAGGTGCGAGGGCGAGAATCTGAACGCCCGGTGCCGCAACGGCGACGTACTGACCGCGATTGGCCGAATCAAACAAACCGTCATTGTCGTCGGTCGCCGTCACCGCGATCACGTCGGGATCGGCGCCCGGATAAAGCGGCGCCGCTTTCGGGCCC